>DATDIC010000231.1:0-8507 GCA_036521275.1 Acetobacteraceae bacterium | reverse complement strand
GCCCGGCGGCCCGCCGGGCGGGTTCGCAATCATCGGCGCCGGCGCCGTGCTGGCAGCCTCGACCCAGGGGCCGGTCTCGGCGGTGGTGCTGATGCTGGAGCTGACGCGACGACTCGATACGCTGATGGTACCGGCGATTCTGGCGATCGGCGTTGCGGTTTTCGTTGCGCGGATGTTCGAGTACCGCTCCATCTATTCGGGCCGCATCCATCTCGGCCGGTCAGCGGCAGGCCGGGCGTCGGGCGAAAGGGAGGCCGACGGGTTCATCGCCGTATCCTCGTCGGCCCGGTTTCCTGAACTGCTCCGGGCCTTGCTGCGCGGCACGGCGAAGGCGGAGCCGGTCTATGTCGTCAATGAGACCGGAAAGCTGGTGGGCGAGGTGTTGCCGGACTGCGTGCGGGAGCCCCCGCCCGAAACCTTGCCGCTGGAAACGGCAACCGCCGCCGACTTCGCCTTCACGGTGCCGCCGGTTCTGACGAGTGATGACGACAAAGCAGCGCGCGACAAATTCGCGACCGCACGCAACCATGCGTTGCCGCTGATTGACGGCGAAACCGGAGTGCTTGTCGGCGTCCGGCGCCAGCCGAACGGAACGGCGGTCAGATGACCCGTTTCCGTATTATCCTTTCGCCGGCTGCCCTTTCGCCCGCTGCGCCGCGACCGCCTTTTCCAGATCCGGCAGGTCCATCGCGCCGGACACATACTGGCGGCCCACCACCAGCGCCGGCGTTCCCTCGATTCCCATCTCGCGCGCAAGCTGCAGGTTTGCGTTCAAGCGATTCTGAATCTCGGGATCGTTCATGTCCTGCTTCAGGCGCGTCCAGTCGAGCCCGGCCTGCTTCGCCGCGGCCTGAATGGTATCATCCGTAATGTCAGGAGGCGCCTGCATCAGCAGCGTCCGCAACTTCTCGTAGCCGTCCTGCTTCTGGGCGGCCAGCAGCGCGCGCGAGCCAAGGATGCTCGGCGGCCCCAGGATCGGCAGGTCCTTGTACACCAAGCGGACCTGGTGATCCTGTGCCAGCAGTTTCGCCATATCCGGCTCCATGTGTCGGCAATAGGGGCAGCGCACGTCGAAGAATTCCACGATCGTGACATTGCCGGACGGATTGCCGCCGACCGGATCGGCCGGGCTGATCATCTGGTCCAGACGGTCCACCACCGCCTGCTGCTGCCGCTTGGCTTCGTCGGCCTGCAACGCCGCCACCGCGTCGCGCAGGATGGACGGGTCCTGCTTCAGCGCGTCCCGCACCACCTGCACGATCTCGGCCCGCTGCGCCGGAGTGAACTGGTCGGCAGCCGCGCGGCGCAGTGGAAGGGCCGCGGCCGCCACCGCCATTCCCAGCAGCAACGCCCGGCGAAGCACATGAACCATGGCTGTTTTCCTTGTCTCTGCCATGGCATGGGGGAAACCATCCGCCGCGGCAAGCGCATTTTGCGGCGGTCGCCGGAAGGAAGTCGCCGGAAGGATCCGGAGGGACGGAGGTCCAGCAAGACGAACTTCGTATGAACCCTGTTGGGTGACGGGCGTTGCCGGTGCGGGTGAACGCGTCTATGGCACCCCGGCGGAAAATGCGGGGAAACGCCCAGTTGCGGAGCATTGTCTCAAATCAGGCTTATCGGCGCCTGCCTGCCGTGGCTGCCCTCGCGCTCAATCTCATTGCCAGCGGTTGTGGGTCTCTTTTGGGGCAACCGACCCCCCCGCAAGGTCAAGTGGGCCATGTGACCGGCTTTCTTGGTGCGGTCGTCGCGGATGAGCCGCGTGCGGCGCTGATTGGCCGACAGGTGCTGTCGGAAGGCGGCAACGCGGCGGATGCCGCCGTCGCGGTGGGCATGGCGCTGACGGTTACGCTGCCGTCCCGCGCCGGGCTTGGCGGCGCCGGCGCCTGCCTGGCGTTCGCGGCGGGCAAGAACTCGGTCAACGGCGGCACGCCGGAGGCAATCCTGTTCACCCCGACGGCGCCGGCCCTGCCGCCCGGCAATGCCGACCGGCCCGCCGCACTGCCGACGCTGCCGCGCGGGCTCTATCTGCTGCACGCGCTGTACGGTACCGGCGATTTCGGCCGGCTGATGACACCGGCCGAGGAGTTGGCGCGGCTGGGGACGCCGGCTTCGCGCGCGCTGGTGGAGGATTTGCGGCTGGTATCCGGGCCGCTATTTGCCGACCCGCAGGCGCGGGCCATTTTCAGCGTCAATGGCGTGCCGCTGCAGGTGGGCCAGACCCTGCAGCAGCCGGACCTGGCGGCGACGCTGGGGGAGCTTCGCGTCGACGGGGTGGGCGATCTCTACCAGGGCACGCTGGCGCAGCGCCTGCAGCAGGAGACACCGCTGGTCGGTGGACCGCTGAGCCTGGCGGATTTGCGAGCGGCGCTGCCGCAGCGCGCGACCCCGATCTTTTTATCGTATCGCAACGATCGCGTCGCCTTCCTGCCGCCCCCGGCTGACGGCGGCCTGGCGGCGGCGGCAGCCTTCTCGGTGCTGCAGCAGAATCCCCAGGCGATCGACCAGGCGGCGGCGCGGGCGCTGGCGGTCGCGGCCCGCTGGCGGGCAGGCGGTGCCGATGCGCAGTCGCTGCTCACTGCCCCGCTGTCGCAGGGCACGCTGCCGCCGCTGCCGGCGTCGACCACATTCCTGACCCTGGATCAGAAGGGCAACGCGGTCGCCTGCGCGCTGACGATGGACAACCTGTTCGGGACGGGACGCATCGTGCCCGGCATGGGATTCCTGCTCGCCGCCTCCCCGCGTACTGCGCCGCCCCCCTTATTGGCTGCGGCGCTGGCCTGGAATGCGCCGACCCGCGCCTTCCGCGCCGAGACCGGGGGCTCGGGCCAGGAGGGCGCGGGCCTTGCCGCGGCGGCGGCGATGTTCAACACGCTGCGCACGCAGCAGGCGATGCCGGCGCCCGTGCCCGAACCGGGACGGGCCGACGTGATCGGGTGTGGCCAGTACCTTCCCGGCTCGAACGGCTCGTGCGTGTGGGCGACTGATCCGCGAGGCTACGGGCTGGCAACGGGCGGCACGTGAACCGGGATCCGCGCCGGACCGACGCGCTGCTGGACGTCAGCGGACTGACGATCTCCTTCGCACAGGAACGGACACGCACGGTCGTGGTGCGCGGGCTCGATCTGCGTGTGGCCGAGGGGGAGACGGTGGCGCTGGTGGGCGAATCAGGCTCCGGCAAGTCGGTCAGCGCGCTGGCGATCACGCGTCTGCTCGATTACGCCGGCGGCCGGATCGACGCCGGCTCGATCCGGTTCCGCACGCGCGACGGCGTGGCGCAGGACCTGGCGCAGGCCAGTCCCGAGATGATGCGCACGCTGCGCGGGCCTGAGATCGCCATGGTGTTCCAGGAACCGATGACCAGCCTCAATCCGGTGCTGCGCGTCGGCGACCAGATCGCCGAGGCGGTGCTGCTGCATCAGCGGGTCGGTCGCGCGGCGGCACGCGAGGAAGCCCGCCGCATGCTGGAGCGCGTGCGCATCCCGGAAGCCGCGCGGCAACTGGATCGCTATCCGTTCCAGCTCTCTGGCGGCATGCGGCAGCGCGTGATGATCGCGATGGCGCTGTCCTGCCGGCCGCGGCTGCTGATCGCCGACGAGCCGACCACCGCGCTGGATGTGACCGTGCAGGCGCAGGTGTTGCGGCTGATGCGCAACCTGCAGGCCGAGCTGGGCATGGGGCTGCTGTTCATCACCCACGACATGGGCGTGGTGGCGGAGATCGCCGACCGCGTGGTGGTGATGCGTGCGGGCGAGAAAGTGGAGGAAGGCGATGCCGTATCGCTGTTTGGTGCGCCGCGCGAACCGTACACCAAGGCGCTGCTGGCCGCCGTGCCGGTGCTTGGCAGCCTGGCGGACGAGCCGTTGCCGCGCCCTTTCGCCGACGCGCATGGCGAGGCGCCCCCGGTGGACGCACCGCCTGCCGACGGGGCGCCCGTGCTGGACGTGCAGGAACTGGTCACCCGCTTCGACGTGCTGCGTGGGCTGCTCGGCCGCCGCATCGGCCGCATCCATGCGGTCGAGCATGTCAGCTTCACCATCCGTCGTGGCGAGACGCTGGGCCTGGTGGGTGAATCCGGCTGCGGCAAATCCACCACCGGCCGCAGCATCATCCGGCTGGAACAGCCGGATTCAGGGCAGATCCGCCTGGACGGGCAGGATGTGACCGAGCTCGATTCGGCCAACGAGAAACTGCTGCGCCGGGCCGTGCAATATGTGTTTCAGGACCCGTTCGCCTCGCTCGATCCGCGGCTGACGGTCGGTTTTTCCATCGCCGAGCCGATCCGCACGCATCGCCTGCCGATCAACGGCACGATCGAACAGCGGGTGGCCGAACTGCTGAGCCAAGTGGGATTGCCGGCGGCGTTCTCGCGCCGCTATCCGCACGAGCTGTCCGGCGGGCAGCGCCAGCGCGTGTGCATCGCCCGCGCGCTGGCCAGCGACCCGCGGCTGATCATCGCCGACGAGGCGGTGGCGGCGCTGGATGTGTCGATCCGCGCCCAGGTGGTGAACCTGCTGATGGAGCTGCAACGGCGCCTCGGTGTGGCATATCTGTTCATTTCACATGATATGGCCGTGGTCGAGCGCGTGGCGCACCGGGTTGCGGTGATGTATCTGGGGCAGATCGTGGAGATCGGACCGCGCCAGGCGGTGCTGAACGATCCGCAGCATGCCTATACGCGGCGGCTGCTGGCGGCGGTGCCGGTACCCGATCCGCGGCGGCGCGGACATGATCGCGGGCTGGACGACAGCGAGGTTCCGTCGCCCTTGCGCCGCATGGATGATCCGCCCAGGGTGGTGCCACTGGTCGAGGTGGGGCCCGACCATTTCGTCGCGCGCCATCCTGTCGGCGGTCTTTTCTGATCACGGGGAAAGGAGCAACTGGGATGTCGTATCGGATGGATATTTCGCGCCGCGGACTTCTGGCCGGCAGCACGGCGGCGGCCACCGGCCTTGCCTTCCAGCGGCTGGCACGCGCGCAGACCAGGTCGGGCAGCCTGACGGTCGGCGTGAACGCCAACCTGCTGACGCTCGATCCAGCCGATGCCAACGATACACTGTCGCAATCCGCGGCGCGGCTGATGCTGGAAGGGCTGCTGAGCTTCGACAAGGACATGAAGGTCATTCCGCAGTTGGCGGAGAAGTACGAAGCCAACGACAGCGCCACCGAGTTCACGTTCCATCTGCGCCAGGGCATCAAGTTCCAGGACGGCACGCCGTTCGACGCCAACGCGGTGAAGGTGAACTTCGAGCGCATCGCCAACCCGGCCAACCACCTGAAGCGGCAGGGCCTGATCGCCATGCTGGACCACGTGGAGGTGGTGGACGACCATACCGCGAAATGCGTGCTGAAATCGCCGTTCGGCGCGTTCCTGCCGACGGTGGCGCACCCGTCGCTGCAACTGCTGAGCCCGGCGGCGATCCAGAAATACGGCAAGGATATCGGCCGCAATCCGGTCGGCACCGGGCCGTTCAGCTTCGTGAACTGGTCGCCCGATACGCTGAAGGTGCGCAAGAACCCGACCTACTGGCAGTCCGGCCAGCCGTACCTTAACGATGTAACGATCCGCAGCAACCCCGAAGACGGTGCCCGCATCGCCATGCTGCAGGCCGGCGAGGCGCAGTTCATCTACCCCATTCCGCCGCAACTGGCGAAGGTGGTGCAGGCAAACCCTAAGCTCGATCTGGTGAACGATCCGTCGATCGTCGTCCGCTACATGGCGATGAACGTGATGAAGAAGCCGTACGACGACCCGCGGGTGCGGCAGGCGCTGAACTACGCAGTGGACAAGAAGACGTTCGTGCGGGTCGTCTATAACGGGTTTGCAGAGCCGCTGCTGTCGGCAGAGCCGCCGCACGTGACGTTCTATGCGCAACAGGCGGAATATGCGTACGACCCGGCCAAGGCGAAGCAGCTTCTTGCCGAAGCGGGACATCCGAACGGGTTCGCGGCGACGCTATGGGGCGCCAACAACACGCTTTCGATCACCGGGATGCAGTTCCTGCAGCAACAGTTTGCTGCCATCGGCGTGAAGCTGAAGGTCGAGCCGCTGGAAGGCGGCGTGATGGCCTCTCGTATCTGGACCGTGCAGCACCCGGCAGATTCGCAACTGGAGCTTTACTACGGCGCCTGGTCATCCTCCACCGGCGATGCCGACTGGGCGCTGCGGCCGCTGTTTGCCACCAGCGCATTCCCGCCCTCGTTGTACAATGTTGGTTACTATTCCAACCAGGCAGTGGACGCCGACCTGAAAGGTGCGCTGGAAACCGCCGATCCGGAAAAACGCTCGGGTTTCTATGCCGATGCGCAGAAGCGCATCTGGCAGGACGCGGCCTGGGTGTTCATCGGCGTGGAAAGCGTGATCGGCGGGCGCGACAAGTCGCTGCATGACGCTTACCGCCTGCCGGATGGCGGCATGATGATCGACGCGGCCAAATACGCCTGAGACCGGATGCTCGGCTTCCTGGCGCGACGGCTGCTCGGCACCATTCCGGTGCTGCTATGCGTTTCGCTGTTCTCCTTCGGCTTCGTCCGCATGCTGCCCGGCGATCCGGCGCGGCTGCTGGCCGGCCCGGATGCCACCCTGCAGGAGGTGCAGCTCGTTCGCCAGTCGCTCGGTCTGGACCGGCCGCTGTGGCAGCAATATGCCACCTATATCGGTCAGACCGTGCGGGGGCGGCTGGGCCAGTCCAGCCGCACCGGGCAACCGGTCGCAACGGTTATCGGCGAGCGGTTCATGCCGACCTTGCTGCTGACCATCGCGGCGATGGGCTGGTCCACCATCATCGGCATCGCCATCGGCGTGGTCTCGGGCGTCAGGCGGGGACGTTGGCAGGACCAGGCGAGCATGGTGCTGGCGGTCTCCGGGATATCGTTTCCGGCGTTCTGGCTCGGGCTGCTGCTGATCGACCTGTTTGCCGTCCGGCTGCACTGGCTGCCGACCGGCGGCGAGGCGGGCTGGGCCAGTTTCATACTGCCGTCCTTCACGCTGGGGGTCGCGGTGGCGGCGGTGATGGCGCGCTTCACGCGATCCGCGTTCGTCGAGGTGGCGGGCGAGGATTATGTCCGCACGGCGCGCATGAAAGGCGTGCCGGAGCGGCTTGTGGTGTGGAAGCACACACTGCGCAACGCGCTGATCCCCGTGATCACCATGGCCGGGCTGCAATTCGGCTTCCTGCTCGGCGGCTCGATCGTGATCGAGACGGTGTTCGCCTGGCCGGGGCTGGGGCGGTTGCTGGTGGATAGCGTCAATTATCGTGACTATCCAGTGATCCAGGCGGAGATATTGCTGTTCTCGTTCGAGTTCGTGCTGATCAACCTGGTCGTGGACCTGCTCTACGCCGTGGTGAACCCGGAAATCAGGCTGGCATGAGCACCGTCGTCGAGACCGCCAGTTCGACCATTCGCTCACCCCTGTCGGAGTTCTGGCGACGTTTCAGGCGCAAGCGGGTGGCATTGGGGGCCGGGCTTGTCGTGCTGCTGATCGTGCTGGCGGCCGTGCTGGCGCCCTGGATCGCCCCCTATAGCCCCAGCGCCCCGGACTACCAGAATGTGCTGGCCGGGCCGTCCTGGGCGCACCCGTTCGGCACCGATGCGTATGGACGCGACATCCTCAGCCGGGTGATCTGGGGCGGCCAGATCTCGCTGACCGTCGGCGTTGTTTCGGTGGCGATCGGCGGCGCGGCGGGCGTGCTGCTGGGGCTGATCAGCGGGTATTTCGGCGGCCGGATCGACAGCCTGATCATGCGCTTCTGCGACGTGCTGCTGGCGTTTCCCGGCATCCTGCTGGCGATCGGCATCGTGGCCGTGCTGGGGCCGGGCGTGTCGAACGTGATCTGGGCCGTCGCGGTGTTCAGCGTCCCGGTGTTCGCTCGCCTGGTGCGCGGCAGCACGTTGGCGCTGAAGCAGACCGTCTATGTGCAGGCGGCCCGCAGCATCGGCGTGCCGCGCATCCCTTTGGTGCTGCGCCACATCCTTCCGGGCACGCTGCCGGGGGTTATCGTGTACGTGTCGCTGCGTATCGGCACCGCCATCCTGACAGCGGCGGCGCTGAGCTTCATCGGCCTGGGCGCTCAGCCGCCCAGTCCCGAGTGGGGCGCGATGCTGGCGGACGGACGCAGCTATCTGGGCGTCGCGGACCAGGTGACGCTGTTTCCCGGGCTGGCGATCTTCGTGACGGTGCTGGCGCTTAACCTGCTCGGCGACGGGCTGCGCGACGCACTGGATCAGCGGGTACAGTAAGGCTGACCCGCGCGGACGAAGATCCGTCATGCCGGCGAAAGGCGAACATCCAGGCGAAAGCGACCCGTCACGCCACGGAAAGTGGGCATCCAAGCAACACTAACCCGTCATGCCCGCGAAAGCGGGCATCCACGCGAGCGCCCACGAAATTCCAACAACTGACCTCAATTCCCGCGTTCGCGCCAACGACGAACGTGGGCCACCTTCAGTGCGATCTGGCATAAAGCGGCTGAGTTTGCCTGCCGCCGGACCGGCCTTCCGCTGAAGCC
>DATDIC010000230.1:0-5278 GCA_036521275.1 Acetobacteraceae bacterium | reverse complement strand
ACTCTTCGTGCAGAACGCCGGCGGTGATCTGGATATTTTCCGCGCCAGCCTGGAGACCTGGTTCGACGATTCCATGGACCGGCTGAGCGGCATCTACGCCCGAATGAGCCAGTACGTGATGCTGATCCTCGGGATCATCCTGGCCCTCGGGCTGAACGTCGACAGCGCGCGGCTGGCGCGGACGCTGTGGCTGAACGACGATCTGCGCGCCAGCATCGTGGCAAACGCCGCCACCGCCTCGAACCCCGCCGCACCCGCCTTGCAGCAGGCCTGGTCCACGCTGGAAAGCGAACATCTGCCGATCGGATGGCGGGTCTCCGACCAGTTCGATGGTTGGAATACGGCGTTCACCTGCCTCGGCTGGCTGTTCACCGCCGGCGCCGTCGGCCTTGGCGCCCCATTCTGGTTTGGCCTGCAGCAGCAACTCGTCAACTTCCGCAACAGCGGCCCGCCGCCAGCCCGCACCCCCCCAACCCTTTGACGCCTCCACCTCCAGCCAGCCCCGATCACACTCCTCCGTGTCTCCGCGCCTCCGTGGTGAACCTTGATCTTCTGCCCCAATCAACCAACCCGCTCCAAGACATAGTAACCAACTAACGATTCCCTCCCGCCGCCCCCATCACATCCTGCACCCCCCCAATCAGTATCTGCACCCCGATGCACAGCAGCAGGAACGCGAACAGCCGCATCACCGTGCGCGTCCCGGTCGGGCCCAGCAGCCGCGCCACCTGCCCGCCCAGCCGGTACGCCACCCAGATCACCGCCGCGTTGCCTGCCGCCGCCGCCGACATGCCCAGGAAGAACCGCAGCAGCCCCTCGGCCATCTCCGGGCGCTCCGCCCCCAGCGAGATCGCCACCGCGATCGTCCCCGGCCCGGTGGTGAACGGAATCGTCAGCGGGAACAGTGCGATTTCGTCCTCCGCTCCCTCGGTCGGCGCCGCCTGCGCCTGCTTCTCCGCCTCCCGCCGCTCCGGCTGGTGCAGCAGGCTCCATGCCGCCGCCGCCACCACCACGCCCCCGGCCACCCGCAGCGCCGCCTGGCTGATCCCGAAAAACGCCAGCACGAACGATCCGCCCCACAGCGCCACCAGCATCACCAGCAGCGAATACAGCGCCACCAGCTTCGCCAGCCGCTCCCGTTCCGCCGGGGAGCGGCCGACCGTCACCTCGAAGAAGATGAACGCCCCGCTCAGCGGGCTGATGATGGAAAACAGCGCCGGAAACCCAAGCAGAAACGCCCGCGCCGCCTCGTTGCGCACCGTCGCGGTTCAGCAGCGGCGCGGTTGCGGCGCCAGGTTGGTCATCTTGGCATCCATCACGAAGTCGCCGAAATCCATGCGCAGGTCGTCGGCAACCCCGTTCTCCCAGTAACGCATGCCCACCTCGTAATCCGGTATCATGTCCTCCGAATTCAGCCCGTAGAACGCGATATGCACCCGCGTGCTCGGCAGCGTGGACAGCATCGGCCACTGCGTCGGTTCCGCTTTGCGCCAGTCCAGCACCACGATGGAGCTGTATTGTGCGCCATTCTCATCGGTCCCGTCGAACAGCGGCAGACTGAGAAAGCGCTTGTCCGACCGCGCCGCATCGATCAGCGCCGCGGTATGCGCCATCGGGAACAGCGTGCCCGCCGGAAGCTGCTTGGTGGTCTGCTCCGGGGTCGTGTAGCGCGCCACGCCAGGGCCACCCGGCCGGTCCAGCTTGGCATCGCCATCGGTCTGGCTGGTAACCGCGCTGTCGGTCATCTGCCGCACATGGAAGCGGAAACGCAGCCCGTCCTTCGACTCCCAGGTGGCATAATCGGAAACCATCTCGATGGTCTGCCCATCGCTGTTCAGCACATGCATCTCCAGCCGCTGGCGAACCGCCCAGCCGTCGCACGCATCGATGACTTCGTAGCCCATGGTGCCGGTCGCCCCCACCACGTCACTGCTGCGGGTTTTTTCCAGCGTCAGACGATAGAGCGCATGATGCGCGGCAAGCTGACTCGTGGTCACCGCCCACGCGGGTGCGACCCACGCGGGCGCGATAAGGGCCAGCAGAACGGCCGCCAGCCAGGCGGGTCGATGCATCAGGGCTCTCCGTCACGGACACGAACAGGAGCCTAGAGGCACGCCACCCACCGCGCCAGCGGCCAGTATGCGTCCAGGCAGATTACGAGCCCAGGCAGATCAGGCGGCGTGACGCTCCGCCGCGCTTTCGAACAGCCGCAGCATTTCGCGATTGAACGCCGGAATGTCGTCCGGCTTGCGGGAGGTCACCAGTGGCCCATCCGCCACCACCTCCTGATCCACCCAGTTCGCCCCCGCATTGCGCAGATCGGTGCGCAGCGACGGCCACGAGGTCATTTTGCGGCCCCGAACCGCATCGGCTTCAATCAGCGTCCACGGCCCATGACAGATCGCGGCAATCGGCTTGCCCGCCTGCACGAAATGGCGGACGAACCCGACCGCCTCAGGGACGATCCGCAGCCTGTCCGGGTTGGCGACGCCGCCCGGCAGAACCAGCCCGTCAAACTGCTCCGGCTTCGCCTTCGACAACTCCATGTCCACCTTCAGCCGGTCGCCCTTCTGATCGTGGTTCATGCCCTGGATCTGGCCGGCCTTCGGCGCCACCACCGTCACCTCGGCACCCGCCTGCCGCAGCGCCTTCACCGGCTCGGTCAGCTCCACCTGCTCGACGCCGTCGGTCGCCAGCACCGCGACCTTGCGCCCACTCATGTTCGCCATCGGATTGCCTCCTCGCTTGTCGGCACCCCCTCAACCGACTCGCCCGCGCCCGGTTGCCCCGCGTCCGGCGACGCCCCACCCCGCCAGCCATGCAGAACTCAACCAGCCATGCAGAACTCAGCCAGCCATGCAGAACTCAGCCCGGCGCGGGATCGTATCGGCTGACTTCGATACCCGACCCGACCGGAAGCAGCACGCTGGTGATGCCGGGCTTGGCACGGACGGCGCGACCGTACGATTTCACGTCCTCATTCCCCGGCATCAGCATGTTGTCGGCGACGATGATCGCGCCTGGATTCAGTTTCGGATAGAACGCTTCCAGGCAGGGCACGTAAAGATCCTTCCAGAGATCAAGCAAAATGAAATCAAGCCCGTCGCCAAGCCCGCCGATCATCTTCACCGCATCGCCGACCCGGAAGTCGATATGGTCGGCCAGGCCGGCCTTCGTCGCCATCTCACGCGCATAGTTGGATTTGTAGCCATGCAGCTCCATGGTGATCACCCGGCCATTGCTCGCGCGAGCGGCTTCGCCCAGCCAGATGCCGGAATAGCCGAACGATGTGCCGATCTCCAGGATCGTCGGTGCCGAGAGGCTCCTTGCCAGAATATTGATGAACCGGCCGGTCGCCGGACCGACGGCGCGCATGCGCTGATCCTGGCCACCGTCGCGCCCGCCCGGCGTCATGTCGCGCGGCTGGCTGCGTTCTTCGTCGATGCGCTCGTGATAGGCGTCGAGCACCGCCGCTATCCTGTCATCCATGCAATAGCTCCATTGCCATCAGGCAGGCTGCCACTCGATCCGCATCTGCTCGCGGAAAGCGAATCGCAGCAAGTGCCGCGCCACGACGTCCTGAAGCTCCGTCATGCTCCCGGGATCCGGCGATGTCAGCGAAAGCTCCAGCAGGCCCTCGCCGGCACGCAGATGGCAGACACCGGAGGGAAACTCGATCTGCCCGGCGGCGGTGTCGAAATTCGCCGGAATGCGGTGCGCGAAATGCTTGCAGAGTTGTTGCAGATACCGCGATGCGTTCGCTGTCGCGATTCCGGCGACGCTGCTTACGCCCGATGATTGCTCGGCCATCAGCTCTGCTCCACGGTTCGCGCCGCCGCGTCGAGCGCCGTGGCGATGGTTTCGGCAGCAATCGGATCGATCGCACCACGCCGGACGCGCAGCCGCATGGCCAGGCGCAGATTCTCCATCGCCCGCACCACCGGCGGCGGCACGGCGGCAGAGCCTTCCGCACTCGCCCGGGCCAGCAGCTCATCTGCCGCGGCGCGGTTGGCGACCAGAAACGCCTCGCCTTCCGGCGTGATCCGGTAGCGTTTGCGACCGGATTCCTCCGGTTCGATCTGGGCATACCCCATGTCATCGAGCCAGGAGAGCGTGGGATACACTACGCCGGGGCTGGGCGAATAGCTGCCACCGAAACGCTCCTCGATGGCCTTCATAAGCTCGTACCCGTGCCGCGGCCGCTCTTCGATCATTGCCAGCAGCAGCAGGCGCAGCTCCCCGTAATCGAACAGGCGGCTGCCGCGGTGGCCGCGTTCATGATGCTCGTGGTGTTCGTGCCGGTGGTGCCGGTGGGGACGATGGTGGCGATCGGCCAGCTCGTCGTGGTGGGGACCGTCATGGTCCGGGTGTCTGTGTCTCATGGGCCGACGATATAGATCGCGATATATCGACAGTCAAGATATATCTGAAATCCCGGCAAGCGTCATTTCGCTGATCGGATGCCCCGCATCCAGACGAGAGCCCGAGAAAGGCCCGTCATCCCCGCAGCTCCGTCAGACTCGTGGCGCTGGCCAACCCCGCCCGCCTCACTCTCTCCCACCCAACCTCCCGCCGCCAATCCCCCACCCCACCAGCCACGCCGCCCCCAGCACTGCCGCGCCCACCGCCAGCGCGTCACGATGCACCGTCGCCCACAACGTCCCCGACGCAGCACTGGCCCGGCTATCGAAACTCCCATGCGCCGCCCGGTTCCCCGCCACCGCCGAGAACAGATTCTCCGGCGCATCCTCCGGCTGCCTCTCATCGCGCATCTGGCTCGAATACCCGTACTTCGCCAGGTACCGGTCCAATAATCCCGGCGCCAGCTTGTTCGCCAGGATCGCCTTCCAGCTCGACCGCCCCAGCCAGATCTCCCGCCGCGGATTGAACGCCGCAAACACGATCGCCGCCGCCGCCACCTCCGGCTGAAAGATCGGCGGCACCGGCTGCGCCTTGCGCGGCATCCGCGACAGCGCCCAGTCGAACTGCGGCGTATTGACGGCCGGCAACTGCACCATGCACAGGCTGATCGGCAGCCCCTCATGCAGCAGCTCGCAGCGCAGGCTGTCGGTGAACCCGCGGATCGCGAACTTGGCGCCGCAATACGCCGCCTGCAGCGGGATCGCCCGATAGCTCAGCGCCGACCCCACCTGCACGATCGACCCCCGCCGCTGCGCCCGCATCCGCTTCAGCGCCGCCATCGTCCCGTGCACCGTCCCCAGATACGTCACCTCCGTCTGCCGCCGGAACTCCTCCGGCGAGATCGCATGCACCGGCG
>DATDIC010000229.1:0-14418 GCA_036521275.1 Acetobacteraceae bacterium | reverse complement strand
CCCGTGCTGCTCGGGGTCGGCTACACCCTCGCCAACGAATGGGCCGGCGAGCCGCTGCCCGTACTCACCCGAAAGGACGCCCCCGGCATGAAGACCCCCGGGATCAATACCAAACAGCATCGAGTGTGACCCATGTTCGTCATCCCCGCGGCCCACGTTCGTCACCCCCGTTCGTCATCCCCGCGGTCCACGTTCGTCATCCCCACAGTCCACGTTCGTCGTCCACGTTCGTCATTCCCGCGAAAGCGGGAATCCAACCCAACCCCCGGAATTTCGCGGACTTTCGCCTGGATGCCCGCTTTCGCGGGCATGACGAGGTGGGCGCGGGCATGACGAGATGGGCGCGGGCATGACGAGGTGGGTGCGGGCATGACGAGATGGGCGCGGGCATGACGAGATGGGCGCAGGCATGACGCGATGGGCGCAGGCACGACGAAACGCGCCCGCCCGCGACAAGACGCGCGCAGGCATGACGAGCCGCGCACCCGATGTAAGGCCGCCGAGATAAAGGACCCCCGATGATCGCCTTCGTCATCTCTCGCATCCTGCAAGCCATCCCGGTCCTGCTGACGGTCGGCGCCGTATCCTTCGCCATGTTCGCCTTCGTCGGCGATCCCGTCGCCACCATGCTGGGCCAGGACTATACCGAGGCGCAGCGAGTGGCCCTCGTCCACCAGCTCGGCCTCGATCAGCCGTTCTTCGTGCAATACGTGAAGTATCTGTGGGCCGCGCTGCACGGCAATTTCGGCCTCAGCTACCGGCTGGCGCAGCCGGTCTCGTCATTGATCGCCGACCGGCTGCCCGCCACCCTGGAACTGGCCTTCACCGCCTCCGTCCTTGCCGTCCTGATCGGCGTGCCGATGGGCGTCTATGCCGGCATCTACCGCAATTCCTGGCTGTCCCGCCTGTTCATGACCCTCAGCCTGGTCGGCGTCTCCCTGCCCACATTCCTGATCGGCGTGCTGCTGATCCTGTGCTTCTCCGTCTGGCTCGGCTGGCTGCCGAGCTTCGGCCGTGGCACCGTGGTGCGCATCGGCTGGTGGACCACCGGCTTCCTGACCTGGAGCGGCATCAAGGCGCTGGTGCTGCCCGCCATCACGCTCGGGCTGTTCCAGATGACACTGATCATGCGCCTGGTACGGGCGGAGATGCTGGAAGTCCTCCGCGCCGACTACATCAAGTTCGCCCGCGCCCGCGGCCTGCGCAGCCGCACCATCAATTTCGGCCATGCGCTGAAGAACACGCTGGTGCCGGTGATCACCATCATCGGCCTGCAGCTTGGCATGGTGGTGGCATTCTCGCTGGTCACCGAGACCGTGTTCCAGTGGCCCGGCGTCGGGCTGCTGTTCATCCAATCCGTCGCCGTCGCCGATATCCCGGTGATGTCGGCCTATCTGCTGCTGATGGGACTGGTGTTCGTGGTCATCAACCTGGTGGTCGACCTGCTCTATTTCGCGGTCGACCCCCGGCTGCGCATCGGCCGCGCGGCACTGGCGGCCCGATGAGCGGGGCGATTGCCGGTCGCTGGAAGCGGGCGCGCGACAGCGACCTGGTGTACAGCTTCCTCCATTCTCCCATCGCAATGGCCGCCGCCGCCGTGGGGCTCGTCTGCGTGGTCGGCGCCGTGTTCGCGCCCTGGCTGGCCCCGCACGACCCGTTCAACATCGCCTCGCTCAGCCTGCTGGACAGTTTCAAGCCACCATTGCTGGCCGACGGCGGAACCTGGGCCAATCCGCTGGGCACCGACGAGCAGGGCAGGGACATGCTGTCCGCCATCATGTACGGCGCGCGCGTCAGCCTTCTGGTCGGCGCCAGCGCGGTGCTGTTCGCGGTCGCCGTCGGGGTCGCCATCGGGCTGCTCGCCGGATATGCCGGCGGGATCGCCGATGCGGCGCTGATGCGGGCGGCCGATGTGCAACTGACCTTTCCCTCCATCCTGATGGCGCTCCTGGTCGATGGCGTGATCGGCGCCTTGGTGCCGCGATCCGTCCACGACCGGATGCAGATCTACGTCATCGTGTTCGCCATCGGCATCAGCCGCTGGCCGCAATTCGCCCGCACCGTGCGCGGCTCCACCCTGGTCGAGCGCGGCAAGGACTATGTCGCCGCCGCGCGCGTGATCGGCGTGTCCTCGGCCCGCATCATGGCCAGCCACATCCTGCCCAACGTGCTCGGGCCGGTGCTGGTGATCGGCACGCTGACCCTCGGCCTGGCGATCCTGGACGAAGCGACCCTGTCCTTTCTGGGCGTCGGGTTGCCGGTGACCCAGCCCTCCTTGGGCACGCTGATCCGCATCGGCGACGACTTCCTGTACAGCGGACAATGGTGGATCACGGTGTTTCCCGGCGCCGCGCTGGTGCTGATGGTGCTGGCGATCAACCTGCTGGGCGACTGGCTGCGCGACGCCCTCAACCCGAGGCTCCGGTGACAGGAGGGCAGCCGTAATGCCCCTGCTGGAGGTCCGCGACCTGACGGTGGAATTTCCCACCCGCCGCGGCACCCTGCGCGCCCTGGACCGCGTCTCCTTCTCCATCGATCCCGGCGAGGTGCTGGGCGTGGTCGGTGAGAGCGGCGCGGGCAAATCCCTGACCGGCGCTGCCATCATCGGGCTGCTGGAACCGCCCGGCCGCATCGCCGAAGGGCAGGTGATCCTGGACGGCAAGCGCATCGACAACCTGCCGCCCGAAAAACTGCGCCCGATCCGCGGACGCCAGGTCGGCGCCATCTTCCAGGACCCGCTGACCACGCTGAACCCGCTCTACACGGTCGGCCAGCAGCTTATCGAAACCATGCAGACCCACCTGCCGGTCGGCACCGCGGAGGCCCGCCGTCGCGCCATCGGCTGGCTCGAAGAGGTCGGCATCCCGGCCGCGGCAAACCGCATCGACGCCTATCCGCACGAGTTTTCCGGCGGCATGCGCCAGCGGGTGGTCATCGCCCTCGCGCTTTGCGCCGAGCCGCGCCTGATCATCGCCGACGAGCCCACCACCGCGCTGGACGTCTCCATCCAGGCCCAGGTGATCGCCCTGCTGAAGCGCCTGACCCGGGTACACCACACCTCGGTCATGCTGATCACCCACGACATGGGCGTCATCGCCGAGACCGCCGACCGGGTCGCCGTGATGTATGCCGGCCGCATCGTGGAGATCGGCCCGGTCGCCGAGGTGGTCCGGCATCCGGCGCACCCCTATACCGACGGGCTGATGGGCAGCATTCCCTCGCTGGAGCATCGCACCGGCCGCCTGCGCCAGATCGACGGCGCCATGCCGCGGCTCAACGCCATCCCGCCGGGATGTCCGTTCAATCCGCGCTGCCCGCGCGTGTTCGACCGCTGCTACGTGGAGCGCCCCGACCTGCTGAACGCCGGCAGTACCCGCGCGGCCTGCTGGCTCTACGCCCACGCGGACGCCCCGGCACATGCCTGAGGCGCCGCTGCCGTTCCCGGTAATGACCGCCCCGATGCTGGAGGCCGACCGGGTGTCGCGCTATTTCGACGTGTCCCGCCCCGCTTTGCAGCGTCTGCTGACAAGGCAACCGCGCGCCATTCTGCGCGCGGTGGACGACGTGTCGTTCGCCATCCCGCGCGGCAGCACCTTGGCGCTGGTGGGCGAGTCAGGCTGCGGCAAATCGACCGTGGCACGCATGGTCGTCGGCCTGCTGCCGCCATCGCTGGGCGAGATACGCTTCGAGGGCCAGCCTCTGAACGTCGCGCGTGCCGATGCAAAGCTGCGACGGCGCATGAACATGATCTTCCAGGACCCCTACGCCTCACTGAACCCGCGCTGGCGTGTCCGCGATATCGTGGCGGAGCCGATCCGCGCCTTCGGGCTGCTGCAAGGGGCGATGATCCGCGACCGCGTCGCCGCATTGCTGGAGCAGGTCGGGCTGTCGGTATCCGATGGCGACAGATATCCGCACGAATTTTCCGGCGGCCAGCGGCAGCGCATTTCCATCGCCCGCGCGCTGTCCAGCGAGCCGGAATTCCTGGTCTGCGATGAGCCGACCAGTGCGCTGGATGTTTCGGTGCAGGCGCAGATACTGAACCTGATGCGAGAGCTGCAGGGCCGGCTCGGGCTGACCTACCTGTTCATCAGCCATAACCTGGCTGTGGTCCGGCACATGGCGGACCGGCTGGGCGTGATGTATCTCGGCCGCATCGTGGAAATGGGCCCGGGCGAAACCGTGTTCCGCACCCCGCTGCATCCCTACACACGGCTGCTGCTGGACGCCATTCCCGACCTGGAGCTGATCGGCCGCCCCCGCACGCCGGTCGGCGGGGAGGTACCTAGCCCGATCGCGCCGCCTCCGGGCTGCCCGTTCCATCCGCGCTGCCCGCTTGCCAACGAACGCTGCCGTATCGAAAAACCCGCCCACACCCAGTCCGGCGAAACGCTGGTCGCCTGCCACGCGGTCGAAGAAAACCGCTTGCCCGACACATGAGTGACGAGGACGACGAACCACCGCCGTCGCGACGTGGCGCGCTGATCGCAATGGCGGTGATCGCCGTCGCGCTGCTGGCGGTCATTTACATGGTGCAGCGGCTGCACGAGGCCTCCGCGATCCAGGACTGCGTCATGTCCGGCCGGACCAACTGCGCCCGCATCGAGACGCCCCCAAGATGACGCGTCCAGGGTAACGCGCTCAGGTACGCGTCCGCGTGAGGTTCACGCCCTCGCGCCCGCCATGCTAACAACGGTCCAACAAACAGGAGGAAGCTATGCATCCGATCACCCGGCGTGCCCTGCTTGGCAGCGCCGCTGCCACGTCAGCCCTGCCGTCCATTCGCCGGGCCGGCGCCGCCGCGCCGGTGCAGATGATCAGCCATCGCTTCCCGGCCCTGGAATACATCGCCGAGAAGATGCGCACGGCCATCCCCGGCGTGGAGGTCAACACCCAGCTCATGCCGTTCGACAAGGCGCTGGAGCTGGCCACGATCGCGTTTTCCGCCAAGTCCAGCACGCCGGACATCATCTATGCCAACGACAGCACATTCCTGACCTTCGCGAAGAATGGCTGGATCCGTCCGCTGGATGACCTGTGGGAGAAGCACAAGCAGGAATTCGACCTGGATGATTTCACGCCCACCGTGCAGAAGGAACGTTCCTGGCAGGGTCATCAATGGGCGGTCCCATCGACCAGCAACGTGATGCTGTTCTTTTACCGCAAGGATCTGTTCGAGAAGGCCGGCAAGCAGCCGCCAAAGACCTTCGTCGAGTACCGCGACCTGGCGAAATCGTTCAATTCGCCGCTGCGCGCCGGCACCATAAGCTGCCAGCGTCCGGTCGACGCGGCGCTGAATGAATGCTCCTGGTACATCAATGCATTGGGCGACGGCTGGTTCGACGACAAATGGCACCCGCTGTTCAACGACCCCAAGGGCGTCGCCGCGATCGAGATGCTGAAAGCGATCACCCGTTACGCCCAGCAAGGCTTCACCAACGCGGCCAATGACGAATGCATGATCGCGTTGCAGCAGGATACCGCGGCGATGGGCCTGCAATGGGCCACGCGGGCACTGGCGATGGACGATCCCAACAAGTCGCGCGTGGTCGGAAAGATCGACTGGTCCGTGCCGCCGCAAGGCCATGTTCCGTTCGGCGGCGACGGCTATTGCATCTCGGCCTTCACCAAGCAGGACCCCGACCTGCTGTTCCGTATCCTGGCTACCGCCACCAGCAAGCAGAACCTGCGCGGCGCCGCCGGCCTGATGGTGCCCACCCGGACCTCGTTGCTGGAAGACCCGGAACTGAAAAGCAAATACCGCTTCTATCCGGCGGCGCTCGACTCTCTGGCGGTCGGCCAGACCAATCCGCGCCTGCCCGAGTTCTATTCCGTGGGCGATTTCATCACCCGCCGTATCCAGCAGGCGCTGACCGGTGAAATGGCCGTCAAGCCCGCGCTGGACGCCGGCGCCGGGGAAACCGAGAACTTCCTGAAGGGCCACGGCTATTACCAGTGACGGAATCGCCGCCGCTTCACTGCCCGCAACGCGGCCCGGAGCGCGTCGCCGTCGAGGCCGGGTCGGCTCGCATTCCAGCGCCTGGCTGTTCCTGCTGCCCAGCGGCGCCGTGCTGGCCACGGTGCTGCTGTTCCCGCTCGGCTACGCAATCTATCTGAGCCTGTTCAACTACGACCTCGGCGCCGGCATCGAGCAGTTCATCGGCCTGGGCAACTACAGTGCGTTGCTGAACGACGCGCGGTTCTGGGCTTCGCTGCTGCGCACCGTGATCATCGTGACTGCGGCGGTCGCGCTGGAGTTCTGCCTCGGCCTGCTGATCGCCTATGGGCTCTATCGCCTGACCTTTGCCGTCCGCACGCTGAACCTGCTGATGTTCATGCCCAGCGTCATCACGCCGGTGGTCGCGGCGCTGTTCCTGCGCTGGATCTTCATGGGTCGCTGGGGGTTGCTGTCCGGCATCCTGATCAGCTTCGGGATATTCCCGCCCGACTTCCTGGGTGACCCCGGCTGGGCGCGCGCGACCGTCGTGCTGGCGGATGCCTGGCAGTTCACCCCGTTCATGATCCTGGTGCTGTTTGCCGGCCTGAACACGGTCGACCAGAGCCAGACCGAGGCAGCGCAGATCGACGGCGCCGGTCCGTTCACGCTGCTGTTCCGCATCATGGTACCGGCGATCAAGCCGCTGATCCTGTTCGTGCTGGCGATCCGGCTGATGGACGCGTTCCGCTTCTTCGACCAGATCTACGTGCTGACCGCCGGCGGCCCGGGCACCGCCACCGAGACCATCACCATGTACACCTACGCGTTGGCCTTCCGCCTGCTGCAAGTGGGGAAGGCCTCGGCGCTCGGCGTGCTGAGCCTGCTGATCGTGGCAGCCGCGATCGCGCTGATGATCGCGACGCTGTACCGGCGGGAAAAGGGCGCGTTCTGATGCGACCGGGTTTGCGCACGCAGCTTCCGCTGTTCCTGGCGCTGTGCGTCTTCACCGCGGTCAGCCTGACGCCGATCGCCTGGGCGGTGCTGACCTCGTTCAAGCAGCCGGTGGATGCCTTCGCCGTGCCGCCGGAGCTGATCTTCCATCCCACCTTCACGTTCCACTACCAGGTTTGGGTCGAGAAGGCGTTCTGGCACTACCTGATCAACAGCGTGATCGTCTCTGCCAGCACGGTGGTGGTATCGGTTTCCATCGGCACCATGGCGGCGTACGGCCTGTCGCGGCTGGCCAGCCGCACCTCCCGCGGCGTGCTGTTCGGCATCCTGTCGATGCGCATGTTCCCGCATATATTGCTGGCGATCCCGTTCTTCGTGCTGGCGAAATGGCTCGGGCTGATCAACACTTATCCGGCGCTGATCCTGGCGCTGATCGCCATCAACCAGCCGTTCACCATCTGGCTGATGCGCAGCTTCTTCGTCGACGTGCCGCGCGACCTGTATGAGGCCGCCGAGATCGACGGCTGCAACGCCTGGCAGGTGTTCGCGCGCGTCGCCTTGCCGGTGGTGCGCCCCGGCCTGTGGGTGACCGCATTGTTCAGCCTGTTGCTGGCCTACAACGAGTTCCTGCTCAGCCTGGTGCTGACCGGTCCGGCAACCGAGACGCTGCCGGTGGCGCTGGCCCAGTACGGCGCTGAGGATATCAACTACTGGACCCTGTCAGCCGCGGCGGCGGTGGGCATCATGCTGCCGATCGTGGTGTTCATGATGTTCATGCAGCGCCATCTGGTGCGCGGGCTGGTAATGGGCGCGGTGAAGGGTTGAATCTGTCGCGCAATATTCCTGGACGGCAAGGCCGCATTGCGCGATAAATAACCTTTCTATCCAGGAATGAACCTGTGCCCACAGTGAGCTGGATCGGCAGCAACGGCGACTGGTCCGTACCGGCGAACTGGGACAGCGGCACGGTGCCCGGACCCGCCGATGATGTCGAAATCGGCGGTGCGGTCGTCACGCTCGGCACGGTAGCGGTCGTCAGTTCGCTTACCCTGGATGGTGGCAGCCCGGTGACTGCCGAGCTGGATGTTACCGGCAGCCTGGCGACAGACACGCTGATGATCGGCGAGGGACTGCTGAACCTCGAAAATGTCGCCTCTTATGACGGCGGCACGATCACGCTGACCGCCTACGACGAGTTTGGCGTGGAACTGGCGCCAAGCCGGATCGAGATCAACAGTGTCCTGGCGCTGGGCGCGGGTGAACTGCTGTTGGACGAGTCCAACACGAACGACCTCTTCGGCACCGGGACGCTGGTGAACCAGGGCACCATTTCCCTGCCTGATGCTGAAGCGCTGCTCGCCAACTCGCTGCTGATCCAGCCTGCCTCCTTCAGCAACAGCGGCGTCGTGGCGATCGGCAGCAACGGCACGCTGGCGTTCGGGTCGAGCACTCAGTTCAGCAACACCGGCACAATCGCACTGGCCGCCAGCGGGGTGCTGGTCGCGTGGCTCGATTCCGGGATTGCCGATATTCCAGGCGCCGAGGGCAGCATTGTCGATAACGGCGGCACGGTGCTGTTGGGGCTGAACGGCACGATCGACAACAGCGGAACCACGTTCGATCTTGGCCAGGCGAACGCGGCCGGCGTCACCGGCTTTGCCGGGTTGCTGCACGAGGGGACCGTCAATCCGGACGGCGGGACGATCTATTTTGCTGGCGCCACTCTGGATGCGGTGACGTATGCGGGCACGCTGCAGCCGTCCGCCGGGTCTACGTTGTATGTGGAGAACGGGATTTCGGTCACTGCGCCGGACGGCGGCACGGCTTTGATCGATCTCAGCGGCACCATCGGGACCAGTGAAATCGCTTCGGTCATGCAGGGAGTTTCTCGGGTCAGTGCACCGCAGCTCGTCCAACTCGAATTCCTGGATAATGAGACGCTGAACGACGTCAGCATCATCGCCGGCGTGATCCGGGCTGATGCCGCGCTCACGCTGGGGTCGGCCGTTCATCTGACATTTTCTCCCGGATTTGATGAGTTATCTGCGGCGACCACGTTGGTGAATAACGGCACGATCGGCGTTCCGGACGTGACCTTCAGCGAAACCGATGACAGCATTACGGCCGCCGCGTTCATCAATGCCGGCCAGATCTCCATTGGTGCTCATGACATTGTTGCTGTCATAACCCCGATATTTGAGAACTTGGGCGGCATAACCATCGGGTCCGGCGCCAGCTTGTCGGTCAGCCTGCAAGCAACGCTGTCTGATCTGCCGGCGTATCTTGGCAGCATCGGCAACGATGGTGGCACCTACTCTGTCACGCTGATCGGTACGATCGACAATGCCGGCACTGTGTTCGATGCTGCCGTTGCGAATGCCGAGAGCGTCACCGCGATAGCGGCCCTGTTGCAAGGCGGCAGCCTGGTTGCGAACGACGGGACTCTCGGATTCGGTTTCGGCACCACGCTGGACGGCGTGACCGTTCTGGGACCGATGGAGCTGTCCGGTGACAACCAGATTGCGGTCCGGAACGGACTGACACTGGTCGGTTCGAATGGCAGCGGACCCGGGTCCGTTGCCGTGAGCGGGAGCGGCACAAACTTCGATTTTCTGGATACGGAAACGATCGACAATGCCACCTTCACTGCCGCGGACCTGGGGATAACCGCACAGGCAACCCTCACGCTCGGCCCGGGTGTCACGATCGATCATCTGGCCGGCGGTATTTCCGGGCTGTTCTTCGACGGCAGAATAATAAATGACGGAACAATCAGCGGCAACGCGGACAGCGGATATATCACGGTGGGGCGGATCCGACCGACGGACCCATTCACCAACGATGGGTTGATCAGCGTCGGTCAGGGCAGTTTCCTGGATGATAAGACCGAGCTCGACGGCACTGGCATGATCGAGGCATTCGGAAGCGCGATAGCCACATTCGAATCCCAGGTAGCTTCGGGACAAACCTTCCAGATGGCTGGAACCGGCAATACCGTCGCGCTGTACGATCCGACCGCGTTCGGTGCGACGCTGAGTGGTTTCACCGCCGGCAATACGCTCTACTTCAACGGCCAGACGATTACCTCGGCACAATATGCGCCCGGCCATCTGACCCTGTTCGATGGAACGACGGCGCTGGAAACCTTGGCGGTATCGGATGATCTGTCCGATGCCGCCCTCATTTTTTCGCCGGACGCCGGCTTCGGGACCAATGTGAGCATTGCCTGCTTTGTTGCCGGCACGCGCATCACCACCGCGCACGGCGACAACGCGGTGGAGGCTTTGCGTGTCGGCGATCTGGTCCGCACAATCTCCGGCGCGTTGCGACCGATACGCTGGATCGGCCGCCGGCATGTCGATTGCCGGCTGCATCCGTGTCCGCAGCGGGTCCACCCGGTGTGCATAGCGGCGGGGGCGTTCGGGAAGGGGGTACCGAACCGCGACCTGCTGCTGTCACCCGATCACGCCATCTTCGCAGAAGGCGTGCTGATCCCGGTTAAGTACCTGCTCGTTGGTGCGGCAATCCGCCAGATACCGTGCGACGAGATCACGTATTTCCATATCGAGCTGGACGAGCACGACGTGATCCTGGCCGAGGGGCTTGCGGCTGAGAGCCTGCTGCCCGGCAGTGATTGCTCGGGTTTCGAGAATGGCGGTCCCGCTATCGCGCTGTATCCGGATTTCCACAGCCGGCGATGGGAAGCCGGAGGCTGCGCGCCCCTTGTGGTGACTGGTCCTTTGGTTGCGGCCTTGCATTCGCGGCTTGCCGGTTTCACACCGAGGCAATTGCGCCAGGACGCAATGATCGCAGCATCCGGCGCTGATTGAACAGCCGCGCGCCCCAGCCGGACGGATTGGCACGACCGGGCAGTTTCCCGACAAGCCGCGCCCGGTTTTTCCGGTATGTTTCGTGCCGCCCTGAACCGGAACGGCTGGTTACGCCGGCACCGGCGCACCCGGATGCAGCAGCTTCTCGTGTTTCAGCTCGGCCCAGAGATCGGCTGGGATCTTCATGCGCATCAGCTCCAGGTTCTGCTTGAACTCCGCCACCGTCCGCGGACCGGGGATCGTGGCACACACTGCCTTATGCGCCAGCGGAAACTGCAGCGCCGCAGCCGGCAGCGGCACCTTGTGCCGATCGCACGCCGCCTGGATTTTCTTCACCCGCTCCACCACGTCGGCCGGCGCGGGAGCATAGTTCCATGTGTCACGGCCTGCCAGGATGCCCGAATTCAGCGGCCCGCCGATCACGATGGAGGTGCCGCGCTTCTCGCACAGCGGCAGCAAATCATCCAGCGGCGCCTGTTCCAGCAGCGTATAGCGGCCGGCCAGCAGGAACACGTCCCACTCGCCCCAGCCCATCGCTTCCAGCAGCACCTCTTTCTCGTTCACACCGATGCCGATCGCGCTGACCACGCCGGTGCGCTTCAAGTCCGTCAGCGCGCGATACCCGCTGTCCCGCAGCACCTTCATATGGCCGGCCGCCGCGTCCTTGTGCTGGTAGGCGCCGATGTCGTGCACATACAGGATATCGATCTTGTCGAGTCCCAGCCGCTGATAGCTGTCATCCACCGACCGCATGATCCCGTCATGGGAATAATCGTACTGCACGGTGAACGGCAGCGGAGCCGTGCGCCCATCCGTGTTCGCCTCCGCCCCGCGGCGCGGCTTCAGCAATCGCCCCACCTTGGTCGACAGCACCCATTCGTCGCGCGGCTTGTCGCGCAGTGCGTCGCCCACGCGCCGTTCCGAGGAACCCACGCCATAAAACGGCGCCGTATCCACATAGCGCACGCCGGCGTCCCACGCCGCGCGCACCATCGCCTCGCTTTCGTCGCGGGTGACGGGAATGCGGCTACCGCCCATCGTCGCCGTGCCGAAGCCCAGTACCGTAACCTCGAGATTGGTTCTGCCGACCCGCCGCCGTTCCCACTCAGCCATCTGTCGCCCTCCGCTGTGGCCGCCAGTGTACGGCAGACCTGGGCAGCGCGATACTCACATGTTCCCGACCTCGTCGGGGACTTCGTAGAATGTCGGGTGCCGGTACACCTTTCCCACCGCCGGCTCGAACAGCATTCCCTTGTCCGCCGGATCGCTCGCCACAATCGTAGCAGACGGAACCACCCAGATCGACAGCCCTTCCTCGCGCCGCGTATAGGTATCCCGCGCTGCCTGCAACGCCATCTCTCCATCCGCCGCATGGATGGAGCCGACATGCTTGTGCGCCAGCCCGTTCCGCGAGCGGATGAACACCTCCCAAAGCGGAGTGGCCGGCTCGTTCACAGCAAGAAAGGATTCACCGCAGAGGCGCAGAGGCGCAGAGAAAAACCCGAACGTTCCTCTGCGTCTCTGCGGTAAATCTTGCTTTCTTCTTCATGCCGCCGCCACCGCCCTCACCCGCTCTTTCTCCGCAAAAGCCAGCGCCGCCTCTCTCACCCACGCCCCATCTTCATGCGCCCGCTGCCGAGCCTCCAGCCGCTCCCGGTTGCATGGTCCCCCGCCCGCCAGCACCCGCCGAAACTCCGTCCAATCGATCGTCCCGAACAACCAATGCCCGCTCGCCTCATCATACCGCAACGACGGATCCGGAAAACTCAGCCCCAGAAACACCCCCTGCGGCACCGTCGCATCGACAAATCTCTGCCGCAGCCCGTCATTGGAAAACCGCTTGATCTTCCATTGCATCGACGTGTCCGAATGCGCGCTCTCCGCATCCGGCGGCCCGAACATCATCAGCACCGGCCACCACCACCGGTTCAGCGCGTCCTGCGCCATCGCCTTCTGCTCATCCGATCCCCGGCACAGGGTCAGCATGATCTCGTAACCCTGGCGCTGGTGAAAGCTCTCCTCCCGGCACACCCGGATCATCGCCCGCGCATACGGCCCATAGGAACAGCGGCACAGCGGGATCTGGTTCATGATCGCCGCGCCATCCACCAGCCAGCCGATCGCCCCGATATCGGCCCAGCTCAGCGTCGGATAGTTGAAGATGGAACTGTATTTCGCGCGGCCTTCCAGCAACTGCGCCACCAGTTCCTCGCGCGACACCCCGAGTGTCTCCGCCGCCGCGTACAGATAGACCCCGTGCCCGCACTCATCCTGCACCTTGGCCAACAGCGCCGCCTTGCGCCGCAGCGAAGGCGCTCGCGTCAGCCAGTTCCCTTCCGGCAGCATGCCGACGATCTCGGAATGCGCGTGCTGGCTGATCTGCCGCACCAGCGTCCGCCGATACGCCTCCGGCATCCAGTCGTTCGGCTCGATCTTGTCTTCGGCGTCGACCCGCGCCTGGAACCGGGCCGCCGCGTCCGCCGGTTCAGCCCCCGCCTCGACCGGCTGCAAACCCTGCGTGTACATGCTGCCAAGATGATTGCGCCCACGCGGCCCCGCAACCCCGCAACCCTGCGACGTCCCCCTTGACCTGGGAGGGACCAAATGACCAATATGACTATCGTGACCATCAGCAGGAGCCTCGGATGCACACCGGTCCCTGGACCGTTGCTGAAGCCAAATCGAAGTTCAGCGAACTTATCGATCACGCCTCGGAAGGCCCGCAGACGATCACCCGCAACGGACGAACCGCGGCGATCGTCGTCTCGGCCGAGGAATGGGATCGAAAGACCAGGCGCGTCGGCAATCTCGCCGAATTCCTCGCGGCCTCGCCCTTGCGCGGATCGAAGCTCAAACCGGTTCGCAGCAAAGGACCGATCCGCGACGCCGATTTGTGAGCTTTCTGCTCGACACCAACGTGATCTCGGAGTGGGTGAAGCCTTCTCCCAACGCCGGTGTCGTACGCTGGCTCGCGGAAGCCGACGAGGATCGCCTGTTCCTCAGCGTCATCACATTCGCCGAACTCCGCCATGGAATCGAGCGATTGCAGGATGGCGGCCGGCGGAAGCGCCTTGATGAGTGGCTGCACAATGACCTGCCGCAGCGGTTTGAAGGCCGCGTGCTGGCGATCGACGCGCCGATCGCGGAAAACTGGGGCATCGTCGTTGCCAGTCGACAATCCTCCGGCCGGCCGATCGGGCCAATGGACGCATTCATCGCGGCAACCGCCCAGGTCCACCGGCTCGCGCTGGTAACGCGGAACGAAAGCGACTTCACCCAGTCCGTGCCGACCATCATCAATCCCTGGAAGACGATCCGCTAGCGTTCTCCGCGCCTCTGTGCCTCCGTGGTAAATCCTTCTTCCCCACGCCCAAAGGCTGCAGCACGGCCATGGACTTCGCCCTCACCGACTCCCAATCCCAGATCCGCGAGCAGGTCCTGCGCCTCGCCGCCCGCTTCGACGACGCCTACTGGCTCGAGCGCGAACGCACCGCCAGTTTCCCCGACGCCTTCTACACCGCCATGGCCGAAGCCGGCTGGCTCGGCATCGCCATGCCGGCGGAATTCGGCGGCGCCGGCCTCGGCATCACCGAAGCCGCGCTGATGATGCAGGCGGTCGCCGAATCCGGTGCCGCGATGTCCGGCGCCTCGGCGATCCACATCAACATCTTCGGCCTCAACCCGGTGGTCGTCTTCGGC
>DATDIC010000228.1:0-2805 GCA_036521275.1 Acetobacteraceae bacterium | reverse complement strand
ATCGCCGACCCGCCATGTATTGTACCAGGTCAACTCATCGCGCGTTGCATAACGCCACACCTCATCCAGCAGCGCCTCCGATTCCGCAACCTCCAGCCCCTCGAGATACGCGTTGCGCCGCCGGCCCAGATAAAGACACTTCCGCCCGGTCTCCGGATGCGTGCAGACGATCGGGTGATAGGTACCGGGTGCCTCGCGCGGATCATCGGTCGGCGTCACGCCCTGTCGCACATAGCCGCCGCTGTTGTAGGTGCCGTCGTGCTTCACCCGCAGACCCGTGACGCGCCGCTTCAAGGTCTCCGGCAACTCCTCAAAGGCCCGGTACATGTTGGTGAACCCGGTATTCCCGCCCGCCGGCGGAATTTCGATCGCGTACAGCATGCTCGCCTTGGGCGGGTCCTCCAGATACGACATGTCGGTGTGCCACACCGCCTCGCCGGCACCGAGACTGCCGATCGCCTCGCCATTCTCGATCACGTTGGACACCACGTAGATCTCGGGATGTCCCTCGACGAATCGCCGCCCATTCTCCTGGATCGGTGCGAAGTCCAGTTTGCCGAACCGTTGGCTGAATCCGATGAGGTCATCGTCGTTCAGCGTCTGCCCGCGCAACAGCAGCACCAGATGCTCCAGCCACGCGCGATGGATCGCCGCGAAGTCGACGTCCGAGATCCGGCGCAGATCGACCCCGCCAACCTCCGCGCCCAACGCGGCGCCAGTCGGTGTCACCGTGATCGACATGCCGCCCTCCCAACCCCGTTCTCTCGGTCGTACTTCCGAACTCGCCAACCGATACCGTTTCGCGCGATGAATTCCTAGATCCGTGAAGCCTTGCGGCCTGACGGACGGATGCCACAGGGCCTATGAGAACACGCCGGAGGGAAAAATCCGATGTCGCAAGAGCTGTTCGAGATCATGCGCTCCACGCGTTCGATGCGACGGCTGAAGCCGGATCCCGTGCCGGGCGCAGTGCTGCGCCAGGTGCTGGAGGCGGGGACCTACGCCGCCAACGGTGGGAACATGCAGAGCTGGCGGTTCCTGGTGATCCGTGATCCCGCGGTCAAGGCTGCGGCCGGGGCATGGTACACGAAGGCCTGGCATGACATAGTCGGACCGCGCTATCGCTCGAGCGCGCCGGCACCTGGGACAACCCCCGAACGCTTCGCCAGGATGCTGGCGGCGGCGGAACACCTCGCCGACCATTTCCATGAGGCGCCGGTCTGGATCGTCCCGTGCGCGCCGGGACCCAGGAATACCGGATCGTCGGTGTTTCCAGCCGTGCAGAACATCCTGCTGGCCTGTCGCGCTCTCGGCCTCGGGGCCACGCTCACCACACTTCATCTGAATTTCGAGAAGGAAGCCGAGACGGCGATGGGATTGCCGGACAACGTGCATTCCTATGCGATCCTGCCGATCGGCTATCCGATGGGGAAATTCGGACCGGTTCGGCGCACGTCATTGGAGAGCGTGGCGTATCAGGATCGCTGGGGCGAGACTTACCAGGGCGACTGACGATCGGGGGCTCGCCAGCCCAACGAATTAGTCGAACCACATCAGGGGAACTGACCAATGTCATCCAGCATCAGATCGCTCAAGACGCCGTCGTGGCTGAACGAATTTCGCGCCTTCATCATGCGAGGCAGTGTCGTCGATCTCGCCGTCGGCATCATCATCGGCGCCGCCTTCACCGGCGTGGTGAACAGCCTGGTGAAGGACGTGATCAACCCGCTGATCGGACTCCTCGTCGGCGGCATCGATTTCTCGAATGTGTTCGTGCCGCTGAACGGCCAGCACTACGCCACGCTTGCCGATGCCCAGCATGCCGGCGCGGCCACCCTCAACTTCGGCCTGTTCATCAACGCCATCATCAACTTCATCATCATCGGCTTCGCGATCTTCTGGGTGGTGAAGGCGCTCACCCGGCTGCATGTGCGCGAGGACGCTCAGGCGGGTCCGAAGGCCGAGGAACTGCTGGTGGAAATCCGCGACATCCTGAAAGCCGAGGCCGCCGCGCAACCCGCGCGGAATTAACCGCTTTTTTCCGCCGCCCCCGTTTCATCGCGGATTAGATTGGAAGCTGATCAGGGGGAGAGGCGTCATGCGCCGGCTCGGATTGCTGCTCGCGGCACTGCTGTGCCTCGCCTGCCGCATAGCATGGGCGGACGACTTCACCCTGCCCGGCCTCGAGGCCGACAGCGCGGCATACGAAAAAACTCTCACATCGCGCTTTCCCGCCGGCGGCACACCTCAGGCGCGCAAGCAGGCCGAGCAGACAGCCGCGGCCGCGACCCGCAAGCAGGACTGGGCCGCCGCCGCCGCCGCATGGGAGGCGCGCGTCGCGCAGGGCGATGCAACAGCGGCGCAGTGGCTGGCGCTGGCCGAGGCGCAGATGCGGCGCACGCCGCCCGACGCCAACCACGCCCTCCAGGCCGCCTGGCAGAATTTCTCCTCGTCGGAAACCGGCGCGCCGGAGGTGCCGGCCCTGCTGCTGATGGCCGACGCGTTGCAGGTGCTGAACCGTTCAGCACAGGCGATCCAGGCGCTGGAGGCCGCCGCCGAACGGGCGCCGGACAACAAGGCGATCGTGCAGAAGCTGGACGAAGCCCGCCGCGCCACCGGCATCCTGATCCGCCGTGTCGCCACCGAGCCGGAGGCCGAACCACCGCGCGCCTGCATCGACTTCACGGTCGCCCCCGCCCGGCGCGACGATTTCCACGCCGAGGACTGGGTACGGCTTGATCCTCCGGTGCAGGGCGCTGCCGTAACGCGCGAGGGCGACCAGATCTGCGTCTCCGGCCTGCCCTC
>DATDIC010000227.1:0-6561 GCA_036521275.1 Acetobacteraceae bacterium | reverse complement strand
TCGCCGGCCATGGCTATGCGGGCGTGCGCGTCGATATCCGCGGCAGCGGTGAATCGGACGGGGTGCTGAGCGACGAATATTCGCAGCAGGAGTTGGATGACGGGGTTGAGGTGATCGCGTGGATCGCACGCCAGAGCTGGTGCAGCGGCGCGGTCGGGATGATGGGAATCTCCTGGGGCGGGTTCAACGGGTTGCAGATCGCGGCGCTGCGGCCGCCGGCGCTGAAGGCGATCGTGACGATCTGTTCGACCGATGACCGCTACCGCGACGACGTGCATTTCATGGGCGGCGCGCTGCTGACGGCGAAGTTCGGCTGGGCCTCCGTGTTTCAGCTATTCATGGCGCATCCGCCGGATCCGGTACTGGTGGGCGATCGCTGGCGGCGCATGTGGCTGGAGCGGATCGATGCGGCGCCGTTGTTCCTGGCGCAGTGGCTGCGGCACCAGCGGCGCGATGCCTATTGGAAGCATGGGTCGGTGTGCGAGGACTACGGCGCCATTGCATGTGCGGTGCTGGCGGTCGGCGGCTGGACCGACGGCTACACCAATGCGATTCCGCGTCTGCTGGCTGGGCTTTCGGCGCCGCGGCTGGGGCTGATCGGACCGTGGGCGCATCGGTATCCGCATTTTGCGTCGCCCGAGCCGCGCATCGGGTTCCTGCAAGAGGCGCTGCGCTGGTGGGACCGCTGGCTGAAGGGCATCGACAATGGCGTGATGGACGAGCCGATGCTGCGTACATGGATCATGGATAGCGTGCGACCGGCGGCATGGCATGAGGAGCGGCCGGGGCGCTGGGTGGGTGAGCCGGCATGGCCGCCGGTTGCCGTGCCGCGGCGGCTGTTCCTGACGGGAGAGGGGTTGCGCGCCGCGCCTGGCGAGGATGTGGCGCTGACGGTGCGCACGCCGCAGAGCCTTGGGGCGGCGGGCGGAAGCTGGTGCCCGTTCGGGGTCGGGCCGGACGATGCCGACGATCAGCGGGACGACGATGCGCTGTCGTTGGTGTTCGATACGGAGGTGCTGGAGTCAGCGGTCGAGATTCTCGGGGCGCCGGTGCTCGAGATCGATGTTGCGGCGGACCGATCCCCGGCGGTGCTGGTGGCGCGGCTGTGCGACGTGCATCCGGATGGCGCGAGCCTGCGGGTGAGCTACGGCGTGCTGAACCTGACGCATCGGGATGGGCATGAGGTGCCGAAGCCGGTGGTGCCGGGGCAGGTGATGCAGGTGCGTTTGCAACTGAATGACGCGGGGTTCCGGTTTCCGGCGGGGCATCGCATCCGCGTGGCGCTGTCCACGACCTATTGGCCGATGATCTGGCCGGGGCCGGACGCTGCGACGGTGACCGTATTCGCCGGATCCGGCGTGCTGCTGCTGCCGGAGCGGGCCGGTGCTGAAGGTGCGACGCCGGTGTTGCCCGAGGCGGTCACCGCCGCGCCGGCGCGGAGCACTGTGCTGCGCGAGGGCCAGTCGAGCCGCACGGCGGGATGGGATGACGATACTGGCGAACGGTACTTTCGCTTCAGTGACACGCCGAGCGTGGTGCGCATCGACGACATCGGGATCGAGCTGGAGAACGAAGGCGGCGGCGAATTTGGTATCAGGGACGACGACCCGTTGAGCGCACGGGCCGAGTTGCGCCGGGTGAACACCGTCAGCCGGGGCGAATGGCGGGTGCGAACCGAGTTTGTCATGCGGTTTTCCGCCAGCCGTGATGCGTTCCATGTGCAAGCGGTTTTGTCGGCGTTCGACGATGCGGTGCTGATCCGTCGGCGCGAATGGGATGAAACGATCCCGCGTGACCTGATGTGATTGCCGGGCCTTGTGGGCATGTCGCGCGATCGGCAGAGTGTTTGACCGATCATGCTGGAGGGGCAAGCGATGGCGATCGAATTGTGGACATGGAATACGCCGAACGGTCGCAAGATCAGCGTGGCACTGGAGGAGATGGGGCTGCGCTACAACGTCCGGACGGTGAATATCAGCAAGGGCGAGCAGTTCAATCCGGAGTTCCTGAAGATCAGCCCGAACAACCGCATCCCGGCCATTGTGGATGATGACGGGCCGGGCGGGATGCCGATCAGCGTTTTTGAATCGGGGGCGATCCTGATTTACCTCGGGCAGAAGACGGGGCAGTTCTGGCCGGCCGATCAGCGCAGCCAGGTGCGCGTGCTGGAATGGCTGATGTGGCAGATGGGCGGGTTCGGGCCGATGCCCGGTCAGGTGCATCATTTCCTGCAGGTGGAGAACGAGCAGGACCGGCGCTACGGTCTGGAGCGGTACATGAAGGAAACGCGGCGGCTATATGCGGTGCTGGATAAGCGGCTGGGCGTGGTGGAGTACGTTGCCGGCGACGTGTCGATCGCCGATTTCGCCCTCCTCGGATGGGCGTGGCGGCATGAGCGGCACCAGGTCGATTTGGCGGATTTTGCCAACGTGAAGCGCTGGTATGAGGCGATGATGGCGCGGCCGGGGACCGCGCGCGGATTTGAAGTGGCGCTAAGCTGAGCGGGGTTTGGTTTGACGCTTGCGGCGCCGGTCCGTAGAAGGGGCGGGCAAACGCCGTGTCGGGGCTGCGGTCCCGGTCGCGCGCTTTCGGCGGAGGGGTGGCCGAGCGGCTGAAGGCGGCGGTTTGCTAAACCGTTGTACGGGGTCAACCCGTACCGGGGGTTCGAATCCCCCTCCCTCCGCCAACTCAGAACAGAACTGCGAATGCCGGGCGTAGGCGGCTTTGAGCATCTTTCCCCTTCCCGGCGGGAACGATCACGCCGCGGTGCCGAGCGGTGTCGCGCGCTTGATCCGCTCGCGCTCGCGGGGGCTATTCATCGCCTTCCACAGATCGCTGCGGCGCTGGACGTTGAGCCAGAAGTCGGGGCTGTTGCCGAACACGCGCGCGAGGATCAGCGCCGTCGCTGCCGTCACTGTGCGGCGGTCGTTGCACAGCTCGTTGACGTGCTTGCGCTGAACGCCCATCGCCTCCGCCAACGCGGCCTGCGTCAGCCCCATGGGCTGCATGAACTCCTCGACCAGCATTTCGCCGATTGTGGCCGGCTTGCGCTTCGTCGTCAGCATGGTTCGCCTCATCCGTAACTATGGTCGTCGAGATAGACGCCTTCCGCTTCGCCTCGGCTGCCGTCCCAATGGAAGACGAGCCGCCATTGGCGGTTGACGCGGATCGAGTGGAACCCAGCCAGATTGCCACGCAGCTTCTCGAAGTGATTGCTGGGCGGCACCCGCAGGTCCTGATCGGTCGTCGCGTCGTCGATCATCTGGAGCTTGCGGAAGAGGCGGATTTCGAGATCGGATGGGATGTGCCGCGACCGCGTGTCCTTGACGAAGAACGCGCGCAGCCACTCGTCCCGAAAGCTCACGATCACGCGGCGGCTCCGATTGTGCGTCTATGTACCACTCATTGGTACAAAATGCAATGCCGAAGCCTTTGTGAGGGCGGATGGCGCTCGGAGCATTGATTTCTGAGCTTTCGGCTGGAAACACCAGCACAGAGTATCCTGCGGGAGTCCAAAAGTCTCAATCTCTTCAAAGACATCCGACCGGCAGCCAGCCAGCCTTTTCCCTTGCGATATTATCGCTTGACAATCGCGCCTTATGGGCGATATTATCGCTTGTGAAAACAATCACCCTCACGCTGAGCGCCGCTAAAGAACTCGATGCCCTTCCCCGACAGGCTCGCGAGCAGGTGGAAGCTGGGCTCCACCGCTATGCTATGACGGGCCAAGGCGACGTGAAAGCCCTTCAGGGCCGTGACGGCTACCGCCTCCGCATTGGCAGCTACCGCGTGATCTTCGACAAAGATGCAGCCGCGATCCTGGCGATCTACATCGGCCGCCGGGCCACGACGACTTACAAGAGGAGCTAGGCTATGAGTACACTACAAATCATTCGGACGCCCGGCGGCGAAGAGCTGGTGGTGCTGCCCCGGGCTGAATATGAGGCGCTTCTCGAGCGCGCCGATCACGAGGCCGAGGATGCCGACGATGTCGCCATCTACGATGTTCGGAAGGCCGAATTGGCTGCTGGCGGCGTCGTGCTGCCCCCGGAGGTTAGTGCTTCGATTCTTCGTGGTGAGAGTCGGCTGAAAGCCATTCGCAACTGGCGCGGCGAGACGCAACTGCATTTAAACTTCAAAACCGGTATCGGTCAGGGCTATCTATCCGATCTCGAAAGTGGGCGCCGTACTGGAACCCCCGAGACCATCGCGAAGCTCGCGCAGGCTTTGAATGTGCCGGTGGAGTGGCTTTCGTAAACTATGTCGCATGCCTCGGCATCGCTCTGGCATTCGTGAGCGGTCGCGCGGATAGACCCCTCGTACGGCTATAGCGTCGACATAGTACTCATCATCGTCGGTCGCGACCCGCCAGCCTTTCGAGCGTTATCAGACCAGTCGGCTTGGCGGCCTTCCTGGCGTCCAGGGTTTTCACGTTGCTCGGGCGCATTTCGATCGGGCTCGCCCCAGAAGCGGGCGACCCGGTGGTTCTCGATGTCGCCAATGACGGCCGGCGGATGGAGGATCTGGAGGAATGAAACTGCTTCTGCGGCGTCTGATGCTGGTGCTCGTGCTGGTGTCCCCGGGTGGATGCGGATTGGTGGCGGCGCCGTGCCGCGTCGCCTCCGCCGGGATCAAGATTGTGCCGGTGGCCGGCCACGTGGCCGCGACGCCCACGGACGCCTGCGCGGAGGCGATCGACCCATAACGAATCCGAATGGGGACCGCCCGAAATGGTCGCCGCAGAAGCGCGAGAAGCGGCACCTTCAGCCGGGCTGGAGGTGCCGTGCGCGCGAACGGCGACGGACCGGTGCGACGAGCGGCGCCGGAACCAGGATCACCAGCTTGTAGTCGGGTCGCTCCGACAGGCTGAAACTGTGCTGTACGAAGCTGAGCGCCCCAGTCTGCGGATGGTTGAATGTTCTGATTCCGCCGGCGCGATGCAGGACCCCTTGCTCATTCCACGCTCTGGCAAAGAGCGCACTGTTTTTGCGCAGCGTATCGACGAAGCTTTTGACCCGCGCGTCGCGAAATGTATGGCCATAATCTGCCCGGAATTCTGCCAGCAGTCTCCGGGCCCTGTCCTCCCACTCCGGAATGAGGGTACGGGCGGCCTTCTCCAGGAAGACGAATCGCAGCAGGTTGCGCTGATGACCGGCATCCAGCCAGCCGCAAAAGAGCCGCGCGGCGGCCTGATTCCAGCAGCATGCGGTCCAGAGACGATCGAGGCCGTAGGCCGGATGCTCGATTGCCTTGACCGCGGCCAGCAGTGACGGAGGTGCATCGGTCTCCGGTTCGGATGGCATTTCGGGGTCGAGACGACCGGCCAGTTCGAACAGATAGGCGCGTTCGGCCGGCGTGAGCGACAGCGCATGGGCGAGGCGGGCCAGCGCGTCGGGCGAAGCCTGCACGGGGCGGCCCTGCTCCAGCCAGGCGCACCATGTCACGCTGATGCCGGCGCGGGCCGCGAGTTCCTCTCGCCGCAAGCCGGGCGTGCGCCGGCGCGCGCGAGGATCGCCGGGCTGGGCGCGCTCTCGGTGGGCGCGGATGAACTCTCCTAGAAGGCGCCTTTGGTCCGCATCCAGCATGGAACCGGCTATAATAGGATAATGATCGAGCTTTTAACAGTTTAAGTTTGCGGCATGCTGCTCTTTCGGAAAGCGGAGTGAAGCGATGGAAAGAGCACATGAGAATGTCGTGGAAGCGCAGTTCGGGCCGCGCGCGAAAGCCTATGTCGATAGCGCGGTCCATGCGCAGGGTGCGGAGTTGGAGGCACTGGAGGCGATCATTCGCGAGATTCGCCCGGCGCGCGCCCTCGATCTTGGGGCCGGGGGCGGCCACGTCTCCTATCTGATGGCGCGCCACGCCGGTTCCGTGACCGCCGCGGATCTGTCGCAGGAGATGCTGGCGGTGGTGGCGGCGGCGGCACGTGACAAGGGCATCGCCAATATCGATACGGCCCAGGCGCCGGCTGAGCGTCTGCCGTTCGAAGACGGTCGTTTCGACTTTCTGGGATGCCGCTATTCCGCGCATCACTGGCGCGATTGGGAGGGCGGCCCTGTGCGAGGCGCGCCGGGTGCTGAAGCGCGGCAGCCGGGCCATATTCATCGACCCTTATTCGCCTGGTCCGGCGCTTTTCGATACGCATCTGCAATCCGTCGAACTGCTGCGCGACACCTCGCACGTGCGCAACTACACGGCGGCGGAATGGATCGCCGCACTGGCGCGGTCCGGTTTCGCGCTTGCAGGGTGTCAGACGTGGCGGCTGCGCATGGACTTTCCCGTCTGGACAGCGCGCATGCGCACGCCGGACGACAATGTACGGGCGATCCGGGCGCTGCAGGCGGCCGCCTCGGCGGAAACCAGGGCGCATTTCGCGATCGAGGCGGATGGTTCGTTCCTGCTCGACATTCTGATGATGGAGACGACGGCCGCGTGATCTTCGCGTCCAGTGGTGGCCGCCGCGGGCGGGGGCAGACAGGGTGTCGGAATGCCGTTGCTGCACTCAGGGCTTCATCGGCTGCTCATGAAGGAAGTCGCGGGTACGCGCTGGGTTGCATAGTC
>DATDIC010000226.1:0-5683 GCA_036521275.1 Acetobacteraceae bacterium | reverse complement strand
ACCAATGGCGCCAGCTTCTCGCCATTGCGGCGGCCGGCGAATACGGTGAAGCCTTCGGCAGCGAATTTTTGGGCGATCGCGCTGCCGATGAAGTCTCCCGCACCGATCACCGCCGCGGTGGCATTCCTGCGTTCCATGTGCCTCTCCTGCTCTAGTGAGCGTCGCGCGATGGCGCTCCCTGCACCGCGATCTTGCGCATCAGCGGCACTGTCACCGTCGCCAGGGCAAAGCACAGCGCGATGACGAAGAACGCGTCTGCGAAGGCTTGCGTCTGCGCCTCCCGCAGTGTGAGCGACCAAAGTTCCCGCAGCGCCAAAGCGTGGCCGTGCAACGCATCGCCGCCGTGCGCCGTGGTCGCGTTCGCCGCCGTTGCTTGCAGATATTGCAGCATCGCCGAATTGCCGCTGTTCAGGTGCTCGGCCAAACGCAGAAAGTGCAGGTTTGTGCGGTCGTTCAATATTGTGCCGCACACAGCGATGCCGATCGCGCCGCCGAGATTGCGCATCAGGTTGAACAGCCCCGACGCCAGTTTCAGTCGCTCCGGCGCCAGGCCGCCAAGCGTCAGCGACACGGTCGGCGCCACGGCGAACTGCTGCGAGAAGCCGCGAAACGCCTGCGGGAGCAGCAACTCTCGCCAGCCCCAATCATGCGTGATGGGGGTGAAGTTCCACATGCTGATGGCGAAGCACGCCATGCCGAACATCATCAGCCAGCGCAGATCGATGTGCCGCGCTATCATCGAGTAGAAGGGGATCGCACAGACCTGGAACAGGCCGGTGGTGAAGACCGCCTCGCCGATCTGCAGCGCGCTGAAGCCGCGCACGCGCGCCAGGAACAACGGCGTCAGATATATCGTGGCGAAGATGCCGATGCCGATGGTGAACGAAAAGTAGCAGCCCAGGGCGAAGTTGCGGCTCGTCAACGCGCGCAGATCGAGCACCGGCTGGCTGTGCGTCAGGCTGCGCCAGACGAATGCCACACCAGCGATGCCGGAGATCCACGCCGTCGCCCGGATGGTGTCGTCGCCGAACCAGTCCCAGCGGGGCCCTTCCTCCAGCGTGTATTCCAGGCAGCCGAGAAACACCGCCATCAGCACCATGCCGAGGTAATCGGCGCCACGCAGCAAAGAGAGGTTCGGCCGGTCCACACGAACCAGCATCGGCACCACGATGGAGACGAAGACGCCAGGCACCAGGTTGATGAAGAACAGCCAGTGCCAGGAGTAATCGTCGGTGATCCAGCCGCCGATAGTCGGTCCCAATGTCGGTGCCAGCGACGAGATGCAGCCGATGGTGGCGGCGGCAATCACCCGCTGCTGGTTGTTGAAGTAGATGAAGGCCGTGGTGAACACGGTCGGGATCATCGAGCCGCCGAGAAAGCCCTGGAGCGCGCGGAACACGATCATGCTTTCGATGTTCCACGCCCAGCCGCACAGCAGGCTGGTTATGGTGAAGCCCACTGCGGAAGCGCAGAACAGCCAGCGCGTCGACATCACGCGCGACAGCCAGCCGGAGAGTGGGATCACCACGATCTCGGCGATCAGGTAGCTGGTCTGCACCCAGGCCGTCTCATCCGCGCCGGCCGACAATCCGCCGCCGATATCCTGCAATGATGCGGCGACGATCTGGATATCCAGCAGGGCGATGAAGAAGCCGATCGACATCGTACCGAAGGCAAGGAGTTTGGTCGCGGTCGGCAGCTCCGACGGATGCGGAGCGGGCCGCGTCAGCAGCGTCGCGCTCATGGCAGGGCGCCGCGCTCGTCCACGGACACGGTGACCGACAAGCCGGGGCGCAGCCGCCCCAGCGCCGAAGCATTGCCGTCCAGCACGATGCGGACCGGGACCCGCTGCACGATCTTGGTGAAATTGCCGGTGGCATTCTCCGGCGGCAGCACGCTGAACTCCGCACCGGTTGCCGGCGCCAGGCTGGCGACATGGCCGTGGAACACCTGGTCGGGCAGCACATCGGCCACCACCGTGGCCGGCAGGCCGGGACGGACGCGGGCGAGCTGGTTTTCCTTGAAATTGGCATCCACCCAAAGGCCGCGCGCCGGCACGATGGACAGCAATTGCGCGCCCACGCTCGCATACGCGCCCACGCGGGCACTGCGGTTGCCGATGGCGCCGTCGATCGGCGCCCGCAATTCGGTGTAATCGAGATTGAGCCGTGCGCTTTCGCGCTCCGCGCGTGCCGCCGCCAGGGCTGCCACCGCCTGCTGGCGGCGGGCATCGATGACGGCGAGCTGGATCTGTGCCGCCTGCAACACGGCGTGCGCCTTGTCCGCCGCGGCCAGCGCCTGCTTGTAGTCGGCGTCGGCTTTCTGGAATGACTGCACGGAGCCGGCTGAACTTGCGGCCAGGATGCGATAGCGCGCCTGGTCGTCACGCGCGCGCACCGTTTCCGCATCCGCGGCGGCGATTCCGGCGGCGGCCTCGGCGATCAGTGCGTGCTGCAGATGCTCGGTTGCATCCAGATCGGCCAGCGTGGCTTGCTCGCCCGCCACCTGCGCTTCGCTGCGGGCAAGCGCCGCGCGGTAGTCGCGATCGTCCAGCTTCACCAGCAAGTCGCCGGCATGCACGATTTGGTTGTCGGTGATTGGGATCGTGGCGATCAGCCCGGCAACTTTCGGCGCGATCACCGTGACCTCGCCGCCCACATAGGCATCGTCCGTGCTGTCGATGAAACGGTCGACCGCCCACCAGTAATGGCCGTACCAGGCCAGGCCCGCCGCCCCCAGCAGTGCCAGTCCGACCAGCCCAAGGCGCTTGGGCGTCAGCGCCCGCCCGACAGCCGAGGGCGGCGCGACGACGTCCCGGTCGATCAGCCCGGGGGTCATTGCCGATCGTGCCGCTGCGGCGTGGTGCCGAGCCGCGCCTGGGTCGAGGCGTCCGCGGCCGGCCCGGGGACGGAGCGGAAGGCGCCCGCCACCATGGGCTTGCCGGTGCGCCGATCGATCAGAACCGGATCCGCCTCCGCCCCGGTCGTGCTGTCGACGACGACGACGCTTTTCCCTTCCGGCGCCAGGTGCTTGTTGCCCCAGGCCAGCAGCGCCCACAGTACCGGCCGGAAGTCGCGGCCACGCTCGGTCAGCACATATTCGTCGCGCGGCGGGTGTTCACTGTAACGGCGGCGTTCCAGCAGCCCGCCGGTCACCAGCGCATTCAGGCGCCGCGTCAGCATGTTGGGCGCGATGCCCAGGGTTTTCTGGAACTGATCGAAGCGGGTCACGCCGAGGAAGGCCTCCCGCAGGATCAGGATGCTCCACCACTCGCCGACGCGTTCCAGGCTGCGGGCGATGGGGCACTGCATGTTGCCGAAGCTTTTGCGCTGCATGGATGGCTCCGCCCGTGGATTGCATGATGCAATCCAGATGGGAGGCTACTATCATAGTGCAAGTTATCAGGAGGAATCACTGGGGTCGCCGCTCGCGGTCAGGGTCGGTCATGCTTGTGACCGATTGCCGGAGCCCCCATTATGGGGGCAAGGGAGAAACGAAAGCCGCACTACCCCTTGGTGGATGTGAAAGCGGCCTTCGCCGATCCGGCCACGCTATGTGAAATTCACGCTCGATGCTTGGCAGGCTTTGTTCCTGCTCAGTTTCAAAGAGGCATGACGATGACAAGAACCCCCAGGGATTATCCCGAAACGATGGTTAGCTCCGAAAGCGGGCGTCAGATGGTGCGCGGCGATAAACTCGTTACATTCAACGTCGACGGCCACACATTCGAGTACCGTCAGCCCGGATGGTGGTGTTCCCTCGACGACCCGGACGACCTCGACGGACAACTCGTCGACGACGACAACCTGGTGGCCGAGATGGCACGGCGCACGGCGCAGGCCATCGCCCGAGGGGAGGCGTTCCCGCCGGTGCTGATCCGCGCCATTCGGCTGCGCTGCGGACTGTCGCAGCGTGATGCGGGCGAGGTGTTTGGAACCGGTGAGAAGTCGTTCGAGAAGTACGAAGCTGGCCAGATACTTCCATCGAAGCCGACACAGAAACTGCTGCGGCTGGCGATGGAACGGCCGGACCTGTTCACCAAGCCGAACCGCGGCCACCTCAACACGGCCTCTGCCGCCGACGCCCAGCTTGTTCAGACCACCATCAAGGAGGCGCGGCTCGATCGCATCTATGCCCCTCTGTTCCGCGAATGGACGGCGGATAGTGCGGCCTGAGCAGCGAACCATCGCCGTCGCGCGTGGCACGTGCATTGAAGGGCGAATCCATCCCGTGTGACAGGCTGTGAAATCCTGCCTACCCTCCCCCCATGGACGATCTGCGCCTGCCCCTCACCAACATCCCCGAATACACCGTCTCCGAACTCTCCGGCGCGGTGAAGCGCGCACTGGAATCCGGCTTCGGCCGCATCCGCGTGCGCGGCGAGGTCACGGAGTGCAAACGCTACCCCTCCGGCCACATCTATTTCTCGCTCAAGGATGACGGCGCCAAGCTGGCCGGCGTGATCTGGAAATCCACCGTCGCCCGGCTCGGCATGCAGCCGGAGAACGGGGTGGAGGTGATCGCCACCGGCCGCATCACCGGCTACGCCGAACGCTCCAGCTACCAGCTCATCGTCGAGCGCATGGAATATGCCGGTGTCGGCGCCCTGCTCGCCCGCATCGAGATGCTGCGCCAGCGGCTCACCGCCGAGGGCCTGTTCGAGACCACCCGGAAATGCGCGCTCCCGCGCCTGCCATCGGTGATCGGTGTGGTTACCTCGGAAAGCGGCGCCGTGATCCAGGACATCCGCACCACCATCGCCCGGCGATTTCCGCGCAACGTGCTGCTGTGGCCGGTGCCGGTGCAGGGTGAGGCGGCGGCGGCCCGCATTGCCGCTGCCATCGCCGGATTCGATGCGTTGCCGCGGGATGGGGTTCCACGGCCGGACGTGCTGATCGTCGCTCGTGGCGGCGGCAGCCTGGAAGACCTCATGGCCTTCAATGAGGAAATTGTGGTCCGCGCCGCCGCGGCGTGCCGCATCCCGCTGATTTCCGCCGTCGGGCATGAGACCGACACCACGCTGATCGATTTCGTGTCCGACTGCCGCGCCCCCACTCCCACCGCCGCCGCGGAGCTGGCGGTGCCGGCGCGCGCCGATCTGCTTGGCGACCTGCAGCACCGCGCCTCCCGGCTGATCGGTGCGCTGAACCGGCTGACCGGGGAGCGCCGGCTACGCCTGGGCCGCGCGGAACGCGGGCTGCCGGATCTTCCGTCGGTGGTCGGCGCCGCGCGCCAGCGGCTGGATGACCGGGCCGAGCGGCTGGCGATTTCGCTGCCGAACCTGCTGGCCACCCGCTGCGCCGCCTTGGATCGGACCAGCCGCGCGCTGCCCGATCTGCCGGCGCTGATCGCTGCCCGCTGCCGCCAGGTCGCCGACTGCGACACGCGGCTGATCCTGGCGCTGCCGAACCTGATCCATCGGCGGCGCGGCGCGCTGGAGCTTTGCAGCCACAAACTGACCGGCGGGCTCCGGCACGCGATCGGCGGGGTCCATGTGCGGGCGGGACGCGTCCTCGCCCGGCTGACCGACGCCCCGCTGCGCGCCTGCCTGCGCGAACTGACAGCAAGGCTGACCGGTACCGGCGCTCAGCTCGAGTCCGTCTCGCCGCTCGCTGTGCTGAGCCGCGGCTACGCGCTGGTCACCGACCCGTCCGGGCATGCACTGACATCGGCTGCCGCGGTC
>DATDIC010000225.1:0-3860 GCA_036521275.1 Acetobacteraceae bacterium | reverse complement strand
ACCAGCACCGGCGTGGCGGCCAGCCCTGGCGTCGCGGCTCGTCCCGGATCAGGCAGTGTCATGAGCAGGGGGATGGCGACGAGAACGATCCGGCCGAGAGTGCGCATGGCGAAAGGCTCCGTAGCGGCGTGTCCTGCGGTTCGCGCCGACCTGGAGCCAGGTTACGGGGACTGAAGCGACCACCCGCGAGAAATTGTTAGATTCACTTGCCCAGATGCCCCGGTTCGATCTAGAGTCACTCCCAAGGTGGACCGCGACCTCGCCGCAGGGCTGCTTTGCAAGACCGGCTGCTTTGCAAGACCGATCGAGAACGGGGATCCCCCCTCAGTTCTTCAGCCGGTATCCGGTCCTAAAGATCCAGCCGATGATCGCCAAGCAGATGGCCAGGAAGATCAGCGTCATAATCAGGCTGACCGCGAGGCTGACATCGGCGATGCCGTAGAAGCTCCAGCGGAAGCCGCTGATCAGGTACACGACGGGGTTGAACAGCGTCACCGTTTGCCAGAACGGCGGCAGCATGTGAATGGAATAGAAGCTGCCGCCAAGGAAGGTCAGGGGCGTGACGATCAGCAGCGGCACAAGCCCCAGCTTCTCGAAATTGTCGGCCCAGATGCCGATGATGAAGCCGAACAGGCTGAACGTGACCGCTGTCAGCAGCAGGAACAGCGCCATCCAGAAGGGGTGCGCGATCCGCAGCGGCACGAACAGTGTCGCGGTGGCCAGGATAATCAGGCCGATCACGATCGACTTGGTGGCGGCCGCGCCGACAAAGCTGGCGACGATCTCCATGGCGGAGACGGGAGCGGACAGAATTTCATAAATCGTGCCAACAAATTTCGGGAAATAGATGCCGATGGATGCGTTGCTGATGCTCTGCGTCAGCAGCGACAGCATGACCAGCCCCGGCACGATGAAGGAGCCGTAGCTGACGCCGTCGATCGCATGGATGCGCGACCCCAGCGAAGCGCCGAAGACGATAAAATACAGTGATGTGGAAATGACCGGGGAGACGATACTCTGCAGCAGCGTGCGCCTGGTGCGCGCCATTTCCGACTTGTAGATCGCGCGGACCGCATGCAGGTTCATCGCCGATCGCTCACCAGCCCGACAAAGATCTCCTCCAGCGTGCTTTGCGATGTGCGCAGATCGCGGAACCGAACGCCCGCCGCGCCGAGCGCGCCAAGCAGGGCGGTGATACCGGTCCGCTGGGCCTGTGTGTCGTAGGTATAGGTCAGCTCGCCGCCATCCGGGGAAAGCTCCAGCCGCCACGCGGCCAGCGCATCCGGGATGCTGCCCAGCCGGTCCTGCAATTGCAGCGTCAGCCGCTTGCGACCGAGCTTCTGCATCAGCATGGCTTTATCTTCCACCAGGATCAGCTCTCCCTTGCTGATGACGCCGATGCGGTCGGCCATCTCCTCCGCTTCCTCGATGTAGTGGGTGGTCAGGATGATGGTCACGCCCTCGGCGCGCAGCGACCGCACCAGCCCCCACATATCCCGCCGCAATTCGACATCGACCCCAGCGGTCGGCTCGTCCAGGAATAGAATCCGAGGTTCGTGGGCCAGCGCCTTGGCGATCATCACCCGACGCTTCATGCCCCCCGAAAGGGTCATGATCCTATCGCCCCTCCTATCCCAGAGCGACAGTGCCTTGAGCACCCGTTCGATATGCTCCGGGTTGGCGGGCTTGCCGAACAGCCCGCGGCTGAAGCTGGTGGTGGCCCACACCGTCGCGAACACATCGGTGGTCAGCTCCTGCGGCACCAGACCGATCCTGGAACGTGCCGCGCGCCAGGCCGTCACGATGTCGAAGCCGTCCGCCCACACCGTGCCTTCGCCGGGCCGGACGATGCCGCAGACAATGCTGATCAGTGTCGTCTTGCCGGCGCCGTTCGGCCCCAGCAGGGCGAAGATCTCGCCGCGGCGGATGTCCAGGTTGATCTTCCTGAGCGCCTGGAAGCCGCTGGCGTAGGACTTGGAGAGATTCGCGATCGTGATGATCGGCTGCGTGATGGCAGCACTGTCCGACTTTTGGCGCATCGTGCCGCTGGCGGGGCGTCAGCGTGCTGTCGAGTGTGGATGCGGCATCGGCGCGCGCTGCCGCCGGCCGGGAATAGGTCGGCGGGCGGCGGAGCCGCATCGGTTCTCTCGGCCCCCGGGATCGTCGGACATGCTGGGCGGATACCATCGTTGGCCGGGGCGCGGCTAGTGCGTAGCGCTTGTTAGAATCACTTGCCCAAACGCCCCGGTTCGGTGTAGAACCTTCCTCATGATGGCGACTGCCGCGGACGACGTGGCCGCCATCGCATCGTCAGGCGTGATGCCGACGGCCGCCACTCCCCTTGCGCCGCTCGAGGTTCTGCTCGCGGGGATGCAGAAGAAAGCGGAGGCCGCCCAACCGGATGCGGCGGCGGCGCTGACAAGAATTGCGGCGCCCTGCTTGCACGGACGCCGCCGCGGTTCGCGAGATGCCTGCGATCGACCTCCAGCAGATGAGCGATGCCGATCTCGATCGTCTCATCGAAACAACGGACAACGCCGGCGAGAGCGAAGGAGCAGAGTGAAAAGGCGCTTCGCAAGCGGCTCCGAGGCAGCTTTCGCGCCTGGTCGGAGCTGGCATTGGAACCGGCCGGGTTGCGTCCGGCGACGCACCATCTGCGGCTGATCGACGAACTGGAGGCGATTGCCGTCGGTCGGTCGGGTCGGCTGTTGGTACACATGCCGCCTGGGGCGGCGAAATCAACCTATGCCTCGGTGCTATTCCCGGCCTGGTGGCTGGCGCGAAGTCCGCCGCTGTCGCTGATCGCCGCCTACCACACCCGCCAGCTCGCCGAGCATTTCGGACGTCAGGTCCGGTCGCTGCTAGAGGAGCGGGGGCAACAGCTCGGCTGTTCGGTGTGTGCCGACCAGCGTGCGGCCCAGAGGATCGCGACCGCGGCCGGCGCTCTCTATTACGCGACCGGCGTGAACGGGCCGGTGGTCGGGCGACGCGCCGACCTGTTGCTGATCGACGATCCGGTACGCAACCAAGCCGAGGCCGACAGCGCAGTGGCACGCGAGCGGCTGTGGGACTGGTTCCGCAGCGACCTGGTCTCGCGCCTGAGGCCAGGGGGGTCGGTCGTGCTGGTGATGACGCGGTGGCACCCGGACGACCTCGCCGGACGACTTGCGGCGGCCGGCGGCTGGCGAACGCTGATCCTGCCGGCGGTGGCCGAGACCGACGATCCGCTCGGGCGGCCGCCGGGGGCGCCGCTGTGGCCGGAGTGGGAGGACGCGGCGGCACTCAACGCGCGGCGATTGGCCGTGGGCGAGCGCACCTGGGCGGCGCTGTATCAGCAGCGTCCGTACCTTCGCCGCGGCGGCATGTTCACGACCGCGCGAATTCCGGTGTTGTCGGCGCAGGAGTTGGCGCCGCTGCTGGCCGACGCGGAGCGGGTGCGTGGCTGGGATCTGGCGGCGACCGAGGCCAGGGAAGGTTCCGACCCCGACTGGACCGTGGGCGTGCACCTTGCGCGCACGCGCGCCGGCGGCTTCGTCGTACTGGACGTGGAGCGTTTGCGGCGAGGGCCGGCCGCGGTGGAGGCAGCGATTTGCGCGGCCGCGGCGCGCGACGGTACGTCGGTCGCGATCGGATTGCCGCAGGATCCGGGGCAGGCCGGCCGGGCGCAAATCCGCCACCTGGTGCGGCAACTCGCCGGGTTCCGGGTTCGCGCGAGCACGGAGACTGGCAGCAAGGAGGCGCGCGCGGCACCGGTTGCAAGCCAGATCGAGGCGGGAAATCTGGCACTCGTGCACGGGCTGTGGAATGCGGCGCTGCTGGAAGAGCTGGAGGCGTTCCCGCTTGGCACCAAGGACGACCAA
>DATDIC010000224.1:0-4435 GCA_036521275.1 Acetobacteraceae bacterium | reverse complement strand
CGTGAAGGTTCGCTGAGGGTACGTGGCGGACGCGCTTCCCCGCTCGGCGGCAGGCGATCGCAGCCCGTGGCTGATTGCCATCGTGGTTTCGATCGCGACGTTCATGGAGGTGCTGGACACCACCATCGTGAACGTGGCGCTTCGGCATATCGCCGGCAGCCTGGCGATCAGCCTGGACGAGAGCACGTGGATTCTGACCAGCTACCTGATTTCCAATGCAATCGTGTTGCCGATCAGCGGATGGCTGGCGACGGTGATCGGGCGCAAGCGGTTCTACATGGGATGCGTGGCGGCATTTACCGCTGCGTCTTTGGCCTGTGCCGCTGCCACGTCGCTGACCTGGATGGTGGTTGCCCGGCTTGCCCAGGGCATCGGCGGCGGCGGACTGGCCCCGACCGAGCAGGCGATTTTCGCCGACACGTTTCCGGTGGAAAAGCGGGCGCAGGCCTTCGCGGTATATGGATTGACCGTGGTTACGGCTCCGGCGATCGGTCCGGTGGTGGGGGGATGGCTGACGGACAATCTGTCCTGGCACTGGGTTTTCCTGATCAATCTGCCAGTGGGGCTGCTGTCGCTGACGCTGGTGTATTTCCTGATGGTCGAGCCGCCGGCACTGCAGGAAGACCGGCGACGGATGCTGCGGGGCGGGTTGAAAATCGATTATGCCGGGTTCGCGCTGGTGGCGCTCGGGTTCGGGACGTTGCAGGTGGTGCTCGACCGGTTTGATATCGAGGACGGCTTCGCGTCCGGCATGATCACCGACCTGGCGCTGGTTTCCGGCATCAGCCTGATGGCGATGGTGATATGGGAACTGGCGATAGATCGGCCCATCGTCGATATCCGCCTGTTCGCGCAATCGCGCGGCTTTGCCATCTCCTGCGCGCTGATGTTCCTGGTGGGGTTTTTGCTGATCAGCACGACGCAATTGCTGCCGCAGCTTACGCAGACACTGCTGAATTATGACGCCTATCAGTCGGGGCTGACGCTCGCCATGGGTGGGGTGGTGACGTTCCTGACGATGCCGATCGCCGGAATTGTGACCGGGCGGCTGATCCAGCCGAAATGGCTAATTCTGGGGGCATTCATCGGCACCGGGTGGTCGCTGATATGGGCCTCCGGGCTCGATCTCGACATGTCGTTCTGGACGGTGTCGCGGATGCGCGTCCTGCAGGTGATCTGGCTGCCGTTCCTGTTCATCCCGATGAGCGCGGTTTCTTATGTCGGCGTGCCGCCGGACCAGAACAACCAGGCCTCGGCGATGATCAACCTGATGCGGAACCTGGGCGGCAGCGTGGGGGTGTCGTTCGTGAATAGCTGGCTGGACTGGCGGACGCAGTTCCATCATGCGCGGCTGGCGGAATCGGTGACGCCGTATAACGGGTATGGGTTCGGTCACTCGCTGACGCAGATTGCGCGGGCGGTGGAGCAGCAGGCGAGTGTCATGAGCTATCTCGACATATTCTGGCTGCTTGGGGTGATCGCGCTGTGTGTGTGGCCGGCGGCGCTGTTTCTGCCACGGATGCCGAAGGGCGCGGCGCCGGCGCATTAGGAGTCGTTCGGAAACAACCGCGTCATCTCGTCATTCCCGCGAAGGCGGGAATCCACCGCCGCCCGCTGTATTCCCGCTTTCGCGGGAATGACAGTCGATTCGGTTATTTCACGACGAGCCCTTAGAGCGTGCGGGACCCTCCCGGCCCCTCCCGCAAGAGGGGGGACGCTTCCGATGACAGGTTGCCCTATGCTCGATCTGGGCGAATGCTGGCGAAAACGGGAGCCAACCTGATGTCTGACCCTCCGCGCAGATGGAGCGTCGATCTGTCCGCGCGGCGAGAGGCGCTGCGGGGATGTGCGCTATTTCGCTCGCTGACCGCGGACGAGATCGAAGCGGTGCTCGCTCGCGCCGCGCTGCAGCGGTTTGCCCGTAACGACACGATCATGCGTCGCGGCGACCCGGCGACGGGCATGGTCGTGATCCTGCAAGGCCGTGTGCGGATCAGCATCACCTCGGCAGAGGGGCAGGAAACCTCGCTCGGCGTGCTGGGGAAGGGGGAAGTCGTCGGCGAGATGGCGCTGCTGGATGGCGGGGAGCGCAGCGCCGACGTGACCGCACTTGATGACGGCGTGCTGTTGCTGATCCAGCGCGGCGATTTTCTGCCTTTGCTGCAGGCGAGCGCCGGGCTGTGCTTGCGGCTGATGCATGTGCTGTGTGACCGGTTGCGCGATACCAATCGGGCGGTTGAGGAAATCGCCACTCTTGCGCTGTCGGAACGGCTCGGGCGCCTGCTGCTGCGGCTGGCCAACAGTTATGGCAGCCGACGGGAAAACGAGCTGCGGCTTGAGCTGCGATTGTCGCAGAAAGATCTCGGCACCCTGGTGGGAGCGTCGCGGGAGAAGGTGAATCGGCAGATCCGGCTTTGGGAACAAAACGGAGCCCTGGTGCACGAGCGCGGCTACATGCTGATCCGCAAGCCGGAGGCCCTCGTTTCCGGCGTGCACGACGGGCAATAGCAGCCGTGGAGATTGGTGGTTGCATGGGCAGGCGCTGGATTCCCGCTTTCGCGGGAATGATGGATGTGGGTCATACGCAATGCCGTTTGGTATAAAACATCGCCAATGCGCACCGCATCATCCCTGGTTCAGCTTCGTCGCATCACCCCGTCGGGCGTTCGCTCGGTGCGACTGTGCAGCGGGCTGGTGCTGTTTACGTACGTGGCGCTGCATCTGGCCAATCATGCGCTTGGCAATGTTTCGCTCGCGTGGATGGAGCGTGCGCTGCTGGTGCAGAAGTTCATCTGGCAGGGAATAATCGGTACCGCGGCGCTGTATACCGCATTGACGATACACTTCACCCTTGGACTGTGGGCGCTGTATGAGCGGCGGCGGCTGCACTGGACAGTGCCCGAGCTGGCACAGCTTCTGCTGGGGCTGTCGATACCGCCGCTGCTGGCGAACCATCTTGCCGGCACGCGCATTGCGTTCGCCACCTTGGGCCTGAACAAAGGATATGCGCAGGAGCTGTACTCGTTCTGGATCGCGTCGCCGTTTTTTGGTCGCGTTCAGTTGACACTGCTGGTTGTCGCCTGGACGCACGGGTGTCTCGGGCTGCATTTTTGGCTGCGGTTGTGGCCTTGGTATGGGCGCGCGAAGAGCTGGCTGCTTACCGCCGCGGTGCTTCTGCCTGTGCTGGCGTTGCTTGGTTATTTTCAGGCTGGGCTGGAAGTCGTGGCGCTGGCCCAGGATCCCGCCTGGCGCGCCGCCGCGATCAAGCCCGCCACGGTCGGAACGCCGCCCGAAAACATCTGGCTGGCCAATCTGCGCAACGGGTTCCTGCTGTTCGACGGTGTTGCTCTTGGCGTGATCGTGCTGGCGCGGATGGGGCGCGCGCTGCACGACCGGCGCACCGGCCGCATCGGCATCACATATCCCGACGGGCGTCGATCTGTCGTGCCGATTGGTTTCAACGTGCTCGAAGCGAGCCGTCTTGCCGGCATCGATCATGCCAGCCCGTGCGGCGGACGAGGGCGCTGTTCGCTGTGCCGCGTGCGGGTGCTGTCGAGCTTGCCATTGCCATCCGTCAGGGAGTCGGAGCGACGGATACTGGACCGGCTGGGACTCGATCCAACGACCACCCGGCTTGCCTGCCAGTTATACCCGGCCGGCGATATTTCCGTGATTCCGCTGATCCCGTCAGAGGCGGCGAGAGCCTTCCTGCACCGGCGGCAGATGGGATACGCACCGCAAGAGCGGTTCCTGGTGCACATGTTCATCGACATGCGCGATTCGACGCGCTTCGCGGCGACCCGTCTGCCGTACGACAGCGTATTCATTCTCGGCCGGTTCATCGCCGGTGTTTCGGCGGCGGTGCTGGAGGTGGGCGGCCAACCCAATCAATTCCTCGGCGACGGCATCCTGGCGATGTTCGGCTTCGGTGTTGATGCGCCCACGGCGTGCAAACAGGCGATCGCCGCGCTGGCCACGGTGGCGCGCAACGTGCGCCATCTACGCGCGGTTTTGCAGGGTGGGCTGGAAACGGAATTGAAGTTCGGCATCGGCGTGCAGTGCGGGATGACATTGGTGGGTGAGATCGGTTTCCGCGACCACGTCACCGTCACCGGTCTGGGCGATCCGCCCAACGTGGCGTCTCGGCTTCAGGGCCTCTCGAAGGAGCTCGGCTGCGAGGCAATCGTGGCGGAGGACGTGCTGCGCATCGCCGGACTGTCCGGCGATGCGCTGCCGTTTCACGCGGCGCGGCTGCGGGGCCGTGACGAAGAGGAGCCGACCCGGCTGTTGTTTGCGATCGAGCAGGACGTGCCGCGACTGGTGCCGCTTGGTGGTCGTCATGAAATAACGGAAGCAACCGTCATTCCCGCGCAAGCGGGAATCCAGCGGCGGCGGGCTGGATTCCCGCTTTCGCGGGAATGACGAGGTGACGCGC
>DATDIC010000223.1:0-2863 GCA_036521275.1 Acetobacteraceae bacterium | reverse complement strand
TCGATCCTGGACCAGTCGTTGTTCACCCTGCCCTGCCCGAGCTGTGGCGCCACCCTGACGTTCGAGCCGCACATCACCTATCTGGACATGAAGCGCGGCCAGTGGATCCTCGCCGAAAGCGCCGATGAGATCGAACACTGGCGCGACGCGGAAGCCGCCGCGACGGGGATTTATGACACGGCATTCGGTGCCGGCGCGCCGGACGTCGCCCGCGCCCTTGGCGCCAGGCTGAAGCCGCGGCTGGTGTTCGGCTGGCCGGCGCTGATCGAGAAACTTCGCTGCGATGAACTCGGGCTGGACGATGTGGCGCTGGAATCGCTCAAGCTCGCGATGCTTCGGGCCACGCCGGAACGCAGCATCGATCCGGGGCAGGAACTGCGCCTTTCGGGGCGGGACGGGAGCAATTTGGTATTCGCCTGGATCGATCCCACGACCGGCGCGGAGATGGCGCGGGTGGTGGCCCCGGACGCCGCTTATGTGGTGGTGAAGGGCGATGCCGCGGCTTGGGCTCCGCTTGCCAGGCTGCTGGCGGGCCGGATGTATGTCGACATGAACCGCGTGCTGCGCGACGCGGCGCCGGCCGCAGTGGGCTGAGAACGCAGGGGGGAGCCACGGCGATGGCGGACGAGGTCGCGAAGGCAGCCTGGGTCAAGCGGGTGCTGGGCGTCGAGCCCGGGAGCGGAGGCGGTGCGGCCCCGCGCGGCTTCAACACGGCGCTGGCAGGGTGGCAGGCGGCGCTGGACACGGTGGCCGGGCAGATCGAGGCATTGCAGGCGGTTCTGCGGGGTTCGCCGGACAGCGAGTTGCAGGATATCGGCGAGTTCGGCCTGAATGCCATGACGGGCGACCACAAGGTGAAGATCGAGGCCGCCTTGATGGCGATGCGCGGTGGGGCCTTCACACCGAGCGCCGCCGGCGCCGCGGTCAGCCTGATCGGGTCGTTCCAGGCACACCTCGCCAGCGATGAGCGGATTGCGGCGTGTGACGCTAATCCGTTCGGGATCAGGCTGTCGTTGCGCGAGACGCTTACGCCGGCGCTGCAGGGGCTGAAGGTGATGCTGCAGGGGTAGGCTGGGGCTGGCGGCGCGTGATTGCCCTTAAAATCTTTTCCTTCAGCGGGGTGAGCGTGGGGAGAAGGAAACGCGATCGGTGTCCCCGAGCGCTGCCTAACTCAGATCCGTTGTGGCGAGGCACCTGGTTTTCCTCGTGCTGCCCGCCACCGCCGAACACCGGTTGCGCCGAGGGCCAGCGCGGCAAGCCCGGAGAGCTCCAGCGGGAGACTGGAAGGTTCCGGAACCGGTGACGCGGGTGGTGCGCCAGCGCCGGCAGGAAGTGGGTTGCCGCTCGGGTCGTAGGCGGCGGCGATGATCGTGACCTTTGGGCCCCAGCTTGGTCCCATCTGGGCGCTTAGTTCCAGCCAGCCATAGTCGAGCTGATCGGTGGTGGTGTCGGTGAATGTGAACAGCGCGTACTGCTTTGAGAATCCACCGGGCCAGTAGTTGGCACTGAAGACGATTTCCGGGAGATCGGATTTTTTTTGCCGGTTGGATGCAAACATCTCCACCCAGCTTTTGCCGAAGAAAGTGAAAACCGATTGTGTCGTAGCACCTTTGGGTAACAGTTGTATTCCTGGAAGCACGGCGCCCGATATGCCAGTGACCGGCACGCGCGCAAAGTTCACGCCAGCAAACAATACAGGGTGGTAGAAGGTTCGTGCTACACGTTGCCGGTGACCTAGCGGTGTGGTTATTCTTGTCGTGTTGTAGCCGACAAAGCTGGTGCGGATTCCGACGTCGATCGTTCTGCTTTTGGTCAAATGGATCATCGCCGTTCCACCATAGCGATTAAAATAACCCACCGTTGCATTGACCGGGATGTAGACTGGCGCCGCCTCCGCCGATCCGGCGGCAGCGGCGATTGCCGCACTGCTGAGTGCCGTGATTGAAGCAAGGTAGGCGCGAGCATGACGGCTTCTCGGCATGATCAACTCCCCTTATTCCAATTATTGTCTTTGTTCTCAGTCTCGATACGGCACGGCAAATATTGCTATCATTGGTGCGATGATGGCTGCAAGTCGAGTTTTCGTTATGACAGGCTGCAATGTATGCTTCGGTGACCCGCGGAGCTGGGAGCCGTGTTCTTGAGCACCTGGCGCTGCTGATGCGGGATGAGCTTCGGCTTACGCCCCATTTTCACGCTGCGCGCTTTCGCCCGCTTCCGGCGGTCTCCGGCGCAGACTGTCGCGTTGCCGAACGCCGCATGGAGCGCGATCGGTTCAGGTTGACGCGGTCTGGCAGGCGATCGCGCTTTAACTCTTTGTTCGAGAGCGTGATTCACGCTTTACGACCGCCAGCCTCAAGCGATCACGCTCTAACTCTTTGTTCGAGAGCGTGATTCACGCTTTCCGACCGCCAGTCTCAAGCGATCACGCTCTACGATCACGCTCTAGGGGTGCTTGCGGATGAACAAATTGATGCCGATCGCCTTGCGGTCGTCATACCTAGGGCCGCGGACATTCAGCCGGGCGCTCTGTAAGTTATTGATCTTGTGGGATGGGCGCACAAGGACTCGAACCTTGGACCCGCTGATTAAGAGTCAGCTGCTCTACCAACTGAGCTATGCGCCCCGCCAAGCCCGCGCCTTGGGCGGGCCGCGTATAGCAGCCGCCGCCACGGCTTGAAACCCCCGGCCGCTCGCAGTTGACACTGGTGGCGGCGCGGCGCTGGGATTGCACGGCAGAAACCGGGGGCGGCGACGATGAAGCTGCTGTATTTCGACGATTTCAGGCTGGGCGTGCTGAAGGGCGACGGCGTGGTCGATGTGTCGGCGGCGGTACGCGACATCCCGCACACGGGTCCGCATG
>DATDIC010000222.1:0-5768 GCA_036521275.1 Acetobacteraceae bacterium | reverse complement strand
AAGCAGTGCGCGACATACTCGCGGCGGCGTTGCCGGATGTCGCGATCAGCCTGTCGTCGGACGTGTGTCCGGAAATTCGGGAATACGACCGCGTCTCGACCACGGTCTGCAATGCCTATGTCCAGCCATTGATGGCCGGCTATCTGCGGCACATGACCGCGATGCTGGCAGGCGAAGGCTTTGACTGTCCGCTGCTGCTGATGCTGTCCGGCGGCGGCCTCGCGACGCTTGAGACAGCCATGCAATTCCCCATCCGCCTGGTCGAGTCAGGACCGGCGGGCGGCGCCATCATAGCGGGACAGATCGCGGCCGAGTGCGGCCTTGCCGAAGTGCTGTCGTTCGACATGGGAGGCACCACCGCCAAGATCTGCCTGATCGACAATTTCCGCCCGCCGACCTCGCGCAACTTCGAGGTCGACCGCGCCTATCGCTTTCTCAAAGGCAGCGGGCTGCCGGTGCGCGTGCCGGTGATCGAAATGGTGGAGATCGGCGCCGGCGGCGGCTCCATCGCCGGCATCGACCGGCTGCGGCGGCTGCAGGTCGGGCCGCACAGCGCGGGCGCGGAGCCGGGGCCTGCCTGTTACGGCCTGGGCGGTGGCGAACCGACCGTCACCGATGCCGACCTGGTGCTGGGACGCATCGACGCCGCGCGCTTTGCGGGCGGCCGATTGCATCTGCAACAGGACGCTGCGCGGCAGGCGATCGCGTCGCGCATCGCCGCGGCACTGCAACTGGATGAGACGCTGGCAGCGCACGGCATCAGCGAAATCGTGGACGAGAACATGGCGAACGCCGCCCGCGTGCACGCCATCGAGCGCGGCAAGGCGCTTGCCGACCGCACGCTGATCGCGTTCGGCGGCGCGGCACCGCTGCATGCCGCGCGACTGGCGGAAAAGCTCGGCATCGCCAGGATCATCGTGCCGGCTGCGGCAGGGGTCGCCTCGGCGGTGGGGTTCCTGCGCGCACCTTTCGCCTATGACGTGGTGCGCGGCCGGCACATGCGGCTTGCAGCGTTCGATCCCCAGATCCTCAATCGGCTGTTCCAGGAAATGCAGGCACAGGCACAGGAGATCGTCGCGCGCGGCGCCCCCGGCCAGGCACTGTCTGAGACACGCGTGGTGGAGATGCGCTTCATCGGCCAAGGGCACGAAACGTCGCTGCCGTTGCCGGTTCGCGCGCTGGACGTGGCCGATGCCGCCATGCTTCAGCAGGCATTCCACGCGGCCTACGCGGCGCAGTACGGCCGCTCGGTGGCCGGCATCGAGTTGGAAATCCTGACGATCGCCCTGCGGATCGAAGTCGCGCCGCCGCCGCCGAGGCATTGGCCAGCGGCGCCCCCGCAGCCTGCGCCAGAGCCAATGGATCGCCGCCCGGTGTTCGACGCGTCAGCCGGCCGGCTGACCGAGACCCCGGTGTACTGGCGCCCCGAGTTGCCGTGCGGAACCGCGCTGAGCGGCCCCGCCGTAATCGCGGAACCCCAGACATCCACGCTGGTCCCGGGCAGGTTCGACGCGCTTATCGATCCCGCCGGCAACATCGTGCTGCAGCTTCGAACGGCCAAGGGAACGACGGCATGACCGCGCTTTCGCCGATCGACGTCCAGGTCATGTGGAACCGGCTGGTGTCGATTGTCGAAGAGCAAGCACAGACGCTGATCCGCATCGCGTTCAGCACGGCGGTGCGCGAGGCAGGCGATTTGTCGGCCGGCATCTTCGACACGGACGGAAAAATGATTGCCCAGGCGGTGACCGGGACTCCGGGTCACGTCAATTCGATGGCGATTTCGGTCGGCCACTTCCTGGCCCGTCACCCCGCCGGCACCATGCAGCCAGGCGACGTGTTCCTGACCAACGATCCATGGCTCGCCACCGGCCATCTGTTCGATTTCACGGTGGTCAGCCCGGCGTTTCGCAACGGTCGCCTGGTGGCACTGTTCGCCTGCACCGCGCATGTGGTGGATGTCGGCGGCATCGGCTTCGGTGCCGACGGACGCCAGGTGTTCGAGGAAGGCATCTGCATCCCGATCATGCCTCTCGCGCGGGCGGGCGTGCTCAACCAGGCGGTGCTGGATATCCTGGAGGCGAATGTCCGCGAGCCGCTGCAGGTGCGCGGCGACCTGCATTCGCTGGCGGCCTGCAACGAAATGGGATGCCGCCGCCTGGTGGAGATGATGGACGAGTTCGCGCTCGACGACCTGGCCCAACTTGCAGCCGTCATCCTCGCCAATTCGCACGCGGCGATGCTGTCGGAGATCGCTGCGCTGCCGCAAGGTGAGTATCGCCACAGCATGGTGGTGGACGGATTCGAGCGCCCGATCGAGCTGCACGCCAGCATGCACGTGCGGCACGACGGCATCCATGTCGACTATACCGGCACGTCGCCATGCTCGGGGCGCGGCATCAATGTACCGCTGGCCTACACCACGGCGTACACCGCATTCGGCATTCGTTGCATGGTCGGCGCGGGCATTCTGAACAATGCCGGATCGCTGGCGCCCATCACCATCCATGCGCCGGAGGGCTGCATCCTGAATGCGCCGCGGCCGCACGCGGTGTCGGCGCGCCAGGTGGTCGGCCAGATGCTGCCGGACCTGCTGTTCGGCTGCCTGCACCAAGTGGTTGCGGGCGGCGCACCGGCCGAGGGCGCGGCGTCGCTGTGGAGCGTGCCGCTGTTCGGCGGTCCCGGCATCGGCGCCGGCAGCGACGATGGGCCTCCGGGCACGCCCTTTACCATCATGGGGATCGTCGCGGGCGGTACCGGCGCGCGGCCGCGCCAGGACGGGCTGTCCGCCACCGCCTTCCCCAGCAGAGTGCGCGGGATTCCGATCGAGATCCTGGAGACGTTGGCTCCCGTGGTGTTCTGGACCAAGGAGCTGCGCCCGGATTCCGGCGGCGCGGGACAGTATCGTGGCGGCCTGGGCCAGATTGTAGAGATCGGTTGCCTGGAAGACGCATCGTTCGCCATGTCGCCCGGCACTTGCGACCGCATCCTGCATCCGGCGCGCGGGCGGGCGGGCGGCGAGGCGGGTGCCTGCGGCTGGATCGGTCTGGCCTCGGGCCGGCGCTTCGAAGACAAGTTCCGGCAAACGGTTCCGCCCGGCGAGCGGCTGATGATGCTGTTGCCCGGCGGTGGTGGATTTGGTCCACCGGCACAGCGCGCACCGGCGGCGCTGGCGCGGGACGTGGCCTATGGGTTGGTTTCCCCCGCCGCCGCATCGCATGACTATGGCATCAAACCGGACGCACCTGCCGGCACACGGCATGAGGAGAAATCGTGATGAAGCGTATGCTGATCGCCGCGCTGGCCGCCGGTATGCTTGCCGCCACCGCGGCGGCACAGCCGGCACCGATCCATATCGGCTCAACGCTGCCGCTGACCGGCAATCTCGCTTTCTTCGGACAGCACTCCCGCTGGGGCACCGAGCTGGCGGTGGCCGAGGCGAACGCCGCCGGCGGTGTTCTCGGTCGCAAGGTGGTTGTCGATTACCAGGACAACCAATGCAATCCTGCCGTCGGGGTCAGCAGCGTCACCCGCATGCTGAGTGACAAGACCGAGGTTGCCTTGCTCGATGGTGTGTGCAGCTCGGTGATCCTGGCCATCATGCCGGTGGTGCAGCGGGCCGGCGTGCCGCTGGTGGTCGCCAACGGCTCGGCGACCGCGATCGCGGATGCCTCCGGCGTCGGCGGCAACAAATGGACGTTCAAGGTCAATCCGAGCGATGCGTCGCTGGTTGAGGCCCTGGTCGGCTGGCTGCAGCAGAACGGCAACGCCGACGGCATCGGCTTCCTCGGCGAGGATACCGATTACGGCCGCGCCGGCGTGCAGGCGTTTGAGCATGCGCTGAACAAGCGCGGGCTGAAGCTGGCGTCGGTGGACTACTACCAGCAGGGCACGGCCGACTTCACCACCGTGCTGACCAAGGTGCAGCGGGCAAAGCCGAAGTCGCTGGCGCTGTATTCGGTCGGCGCGGATTTCCAGAACCTGATCCGGCAATATTTCGGCATGGGCCTGACGATCCCGCTGACCGGCCGGCTGCTGACCGACCAGATCCCGCCGGAGATCCTCGCCAGCGGCCGGCTGAACGGCGCCACGGCGGTGCAGCCCTACACGGCGGAGATCGACCTGCCCGCCAACCACGCCTTCGTCGCCGCCTTCCAGAAGATGCACGGCGCCCCGCCCAATTTGCTCAGCTACGAGGCGTACGAGACAACGCGCGTGCTGTTGGATGCCATCAAGCGATCCGGCACCGCCGACCCGGCGGCGATCCGCGACGCGCTGGTAAAGACGAAGCTGCGCTCCATCCTGGGGGCTGAGATCGAATTCGACGACCATAACCTGGCGCATAACAACGCCGTCATCGTCATGGTGAAGGATGGCAAGGTGCAGGTGGTCGGGCTCAGCAAGACATAAGCCACGGCGCCGGCCACGATGGATGCCACCTACCTTCTGCAATTGCTGCTGAATGGCTTGGTGATCGGCGTGATCTACGCGCTGATCGCCATGGGCCTGTCGCTGATCTTCGGTTTGCTCGGCATTGTGAATTTCGCCCACGGCGAGTTCTACATGCTGGGCGCCATGCTCAGCTTTTTCGCCGTGACCGACCTGCATTTCGGCTATTGGACGACAATCCTGGCGGTCACGCTGGTGGCCGGCGCGGCTGGGCTGCTGTTCTACCATCTGTTCCTGGCATCGCTGCGGCCAGCCGATTTCGAGCGCAGTATCCTGCTGACCCTGGGCATCTCGATGGTGTTGCAGAACGGCGGCATCTTTCTGTGGACGGTGACGCCACGCATCGTGCCGACGCCCTATTCCTATACCGCCGTCCACCTCGGCGAGCTGCAGCTTCCGCTGCTGCGGCTGTTCACGCTGGGGATCGCAACGGCGGCGTTCCTCGCGCTGTATGTGTTGCTGAACCGCACGCTCGTCGGCAAGGCGATGCGGGGCCTGTCGCAAAGCCGCGATGCCGCGGCGATGGTCGGCATCGATCACCGCCGGATGGCACAGCTCGCGGTGATGATCGGCATCGCCCTGTCCGGCCTTGCGGGAGCGACGCTGGCGCCGGTCTATTCGGTGCAGCCCACCATGGGTTCGGCCTTCGTTTTCAAGGCATTCGCGATCATCATCATCGGTGGCCTGGGCAACATCACGGGGGCAGCGATCGCCGCGATCATGCTGGGCATCCTCGAAAGCCTGATCGGCGGGTTCTTTCCGCTGACCCTCGCCGATTCCGCCGGCTTCATCGCCATGATCCTGGTGTTGCTGTTCAAGCCGGAAGGGCTGTTCGGCCGCGGTGTCCGCGTTTGACGCGGCCTCCGTCATTTCCTCTGCCGCTGCGTGGGACATGGGTCGTCGCGATCTGGTTGATGCTGCTGTGCGTCCCATGGTTCACCGGCAGCGAGTACTTGCTCGACACCGGGATCGCCATCGCCACGTTCGCGGTACTGAGCACCGGCCTGAACCTGATCTACGGCTACGCCGGTCTGCTGTCGTTCGCGCAGGTCGCCTTCTTCGGCCTCGGCGGTTATTGCGCCGCACTGCTGGTAACGAGCCTGGGCTGGTCTTTCTGGCTGGCTCTGCCGGCTGCCGCGGTGGTCGCGACATTGGCCGGCCTGTTGATCGGTTATTCCTCGCTGCGTCTCTCGCGCCATGCCTTTGCGATCGTCTCGCTCAGTTTCGCGCTGCTGTGCGGCATTGTGGCGCGTGACTGGGTTTCGCTGACCCGCGGTTCCATGGGCATTCCCGGGCTGACGCTGCCAGGCTTCGACGCA
>DATDIC010000221.1:0-4277 GCA_036521275.1 Acetobacteraceae bacterium | reverse complement strand
GACCTCGTTCTATGGGCAAGACGATCTGCTGGTTTAGCAATACTAGCGATGGCAGTCTGCGTGGGATTCTCTCTCGAAAGAGTTGCCAAAGGTATGAGGCGGAGCACGGAAATGAGCGTACTCGTCGATCACGAAATCAATGCACTACTGAAGCAAGCGCCGCCTCTCGCAACCAACGTGTCGGTGGACGATTTCATCGGTCCAAAATCCCCGGTCCAAGCAGCGTCGCTAGATCTCACCATCGGTGATATATTTCTCCCAGGCGTCGGGAAAGATGAATTGGGGGACATCACCTCACCCCGGACCAGTTACATGTTGCTGGAGGGGCAAACTGCTGTCGTGCGGACAAAGGAGGTGCTGCATATGCCGCACGATCTGATTGCCATCGGTTTTCCACCAGCCAGCCTGTCAGTGCGGGGGCTACTAATGACCAGCCCTGGCCAGGTTGATCCTGGCTATAATGGGCCGTTGCACCTAACCGTAATCAACATGAGCAAGGACCCGTTCCGACTCCCTCAGGGGGAGCGGATCATGCGGCTTATCTTTATGAAGCTAAACGCGAAGCCTCAGGCGACATATGACGTGCGGCATCGGGGGCCCTACGTCAGCTTGATTACGCGCGAACTCATGGCGGGCTTGTCGCCGGACTTCTTAGGCGTGGAAAGGCGGGCTAGCCAGATTTCCGATGCAGCGGTCACGAAGGCACAATTGTGGTCCGCCGGGATTGCGGCACTTCTCGCGGCCGTGATTACCGTTGGTGTTCCAGCCCTGACTAGTGACAGCTTCACACCGTTGAAGGACGAGATAGCGCAGCTAAAAGCGCATTTGACAGTGTTGGATGGCCGCCTCGGTGAGGAAGCGCTCAAGGAGCGCTTACAGAGGATCGAGGACTCGCTGAAACCGCCGATACCGCAACCGTCCACATCGACCAGATGAGCACCACCCCACGAGTCTATCTGCTGAGTAGGCCAGTCTTCACAGAAGCATCTCGGGCATTTCTGCGCGACCTTCTGCCGCCAGAAGAGGCGCACTGGGCGCAAACTGAAGGCGTAACTGATGCGGAACGCGTTGTGGAGTTTGCTGGGCGCGTTTGCTATATGTCGTTCGGACGGTTGCAGTCCGGACGAACAAACGCTGCGTACATCCATAACTTGATCCGGAATGGACATGACAGCGTGCTGGAGCACGCCGTATGGACCTTCGCACTTACAGGTATATCGCGAGCATTTACGCACCAACTTGTGAGGCATCGGGTCGGATTCTCCTATAGCCAGTTGTCGCAACAGTACCACGACGAGACGGATGCGCGATTTGTTCGTCCGACCGGACTAGACGATTCGCCGGAGGCCGCTGCGATCTGGGATGGAGCAATCCGCGAAACCCAAAATGCGTATAAAAAGCTCCTAGCACGCCTAAATGCCATGGCGGCAGCGCCGGTGGGAAAAGAAGCCAGACGCACTCTGCGGTCTATAGCGCGTAGCATCTTGCCCAATGCCACCGAGACAACGATTGTTGTCACGGCCAATGCGCGGGCAATCCGCCACTTCCTGGAGGTGCGAGGCAGGGTATTGGGCGATTCAGAGATGCGAATCGTAAGCGCCACCCTACTCGAAACGCTGCGGCCCGAAGCTCCCGCGCTGTTCGCAGATTTCATCATCGAACACCCGGAGGATCAGTTACCGCTCGTCCGCCATGTTGCACTTCCTTGATCCCTCGCTACGGGCCAGGAGTGGTCCGTTGTGGCCACGGTCACCATCTCCGTCACTGGTCCCGCCGAACGACGAGCGGCCCAGCCGGCAAATTAGACGCGGCAGGCTGAACGAGGCGACATTGGCCGGGTCAGGGGGGTTTCGCGGAGGAGCCAAGAGCGGTGTTGCGCTACGTGATCATAGTGCTCGTCGCTTTGGGCGTGGTACCGGGCGTTGCGGCGGGCTGGAGCGAGCACTGGACGGCGACGAGCAATACGGCAATTTCCATCACCGGAGACGTGACGCTCTACAGCGACCGCATGGCGCTTGCGGGTGGCAAGACGCTGCCGATCCACAAGGTCAGAAATCTCCCGATCGCCGACCCGGCGGGGTTCAAGGGGCTCGCCACGCTCTATCGCGTTGCGCCGCCGGCGGATCCGGTGCTTCTGCGCGGCAACCGTATCTGCGGCACCGGGGCGGTTACATTCGTTGTTATCTGGCATAGCGCGCCGATGGCAGCCGGGGACCGGCCTGGCCGCGCGTTCGCCGCGTTCACCGGGCAGGCGGAGCCGGCGGGGCTCGGGGGCGCGTGCGCGACGTTTTATTATTCGTATGGGGCGTAGGAAGAAAGACGTGGGTGCGCGGACCAAGTCCGCGCATGACGGTGGGGCGGCAATCGTGCGGCGACGACTCTTCGCATGATCGGGCGGGGGGCGTATGGAGGCGGCACGCCGCTTGAAGGAGGCTGAAGGTGGCCGGGGACCGGATCGATCTGCTGTACGGCAGGGGCCATCTGCCGGTGTCTTTGCCGGAGGGCGCGCGGGCGACCGTGATCCGCAAGGGTGCGATGACGAAGCTGCCCGATCCGCATGCGGCGGTTGCGCAGGCCCTGGCGGCGCCGGTCGGCTGTGCTCCGCTGCGGGCGCTGGCGCGCGGCAAGCGCAGCGCCTGCATCCTGATCTGCGACATCACGCGGCCGGTGCCGAACCGGCTGTTCCTGCGCCCGATGATCGAAACGATGGTGGCGGAGGGCATCAGGCTGGATGCGATCACCGTGCTCGTCGCGACCGGGCTGCACCGGCCGAACGAGGGCGAGGAACTGGCCGAAGTGGTCGGCGATGCGTGGGTGATGGCGGAGGTGCGCGTCGAGAACCATTTCGCCCGCGACGAGGCGGCGCATGTCGATCTTGGCGTCACCGCGACGCGCGGCACGCCGATCCGCCTCGATCGCCGCTTCGTGGAGGCGGAGCTGCGCATCGCGACGGGACTGGTGGAACCGCATTTCATGGCGGGCTGGTCTGGCGGGCGCAAGGTGGTGGCGCCGGGGATCGCGCATCATGAAACCATCCGCACGTTCCATTCCGCGCGCTTCATGGAGGACCCGCTGGCGGTGCAGTGCAACCTGGTGGGCAATCCGCTGCACGAGGAGCAGTTGGAGATCATGCGCCGGCTCGGCGATATCTATGCGCTGAACACGGTCATCGACGAGGACCGCGACCTGGTGCACGTGACGTTCGGCGAGATCATCGCCAGCCACCTGGCGGCGGTCGATTTCGTCACGGCGGCAACGAAGATCGGGGTGGGACGGCGCTACAAGACGATCGTTACGTCGTCGGCGGGGCACCCGCTCGACAAGACCTATTACCAGACGATCAAGGGCATGGTGACGCCGCTCGACATACTTGCGCCGGGCGGGACGCTGATCATTGCGTCGGCGTGCTCCGAGGGGTTCGGGTCGCGTGAGTTCCGTGCCGCGCAGGAGCGGCTGGTGGCGCTGGGGGCGGAGCGTTTCCTGGCGACGCTGACGGCGAAGTCGCTGGCCGAGATCGATGAGTGGCAGACCGAGATGCAGCTCAAGGCGATGCGGCTCGGCAAGGTGGAGCTGTACACGACGGGGCTGGATGCGGAGGAGCAGCGCATCACCGGCGTGAGCATGACGACGAATATCGACGCGGCGCTGCGCGAGAGCATGGCGCGGCACGATGACGCGGATGTGGCCTTCATTCCGGAAGGTCCGTATGTCGTGCCGGTTTACGCTGCGGGCTGAGAGCGTCGCCGGATGGGGATGACGATCCAGCTCGATGCGGTTGGCGGCATCGCCGGGGACATGTTCGTGGCGGCGATGGTGGATGCGCTGCCGGCGCTGCGCGGGCGCGTGCTGGCGGATGCGGCGGCGGTGCTGCCGGCGGGGATCGGAACGCCGATGCTGGAAGCGGGCATGAGCGCGGGGCTGCGGTGCCTGCGATTCGGGCTGGCCGCGCCGGAGGCTGCGTCGCATCGGCATGACCATGCGCATAGCGCGTTCCGCGACATGGTGGCGCGGATCGAAGCGGCGACGCTGGCGGAGGGTACGGCGGCGCAAGCGGTTGCGATTCTGCGGCATCTCGCGGTCGCGGAGGCGGCGATCCATGGCGTGGCGGTGGAGGACGTGCATTTCCACGAGATCGGCGATTGGGATTCGCTGATGGATGTGACGGCGGCGGGCAGCATTGCGGCGGCGCTGTCCGGGGCGGCGTGGAGTGTTTCGGAGCTGCCGCGCGGTGGTGGTTTCGTGCGGACGCGACACGGGGTGCTGCCGGTGCCGGTGCC
>DATDIC010000220.1:0-3630 GCA_036521275.1 Acetobacteraceae bacterium | reverse complement strand
CATCGATCTGACGGCGGACCGGCTGCCGCGCGCGGGCGAGCATGACGGTTTGTTTTACGCGATGGGCTTCAGCGGGCACGGAGCGCAGATGTCCGTGCATATGGGCCAGCAGATGGCCGCCGTGCTGGCGGGGGATCAGGCCGCCAATCCGCTGCGTGGCCTGCAATGGCCGGCGATATTCGGCCATTTCGGGCCACCCTGGTTCATGCCCTTTGTCGGTGCGTATTATCGGCTGAAGGACAGGTTCGGTTGACTGCGGGGATCATCGGACCACACCAATCCCGCGCGCATAACAAGCGGCGGAATGTTTGATCGTTCCGTCACGTCGTCGTGGCGGCCTTGAGCTTGCATGCGGGCAAGCAAGAAAAAGGAAGAAGGATTCACCGCAGAGGCGCAGAGGCGCAGAGATACACGCGGAGGTTCCGCAATGCCGCAGCGGGCTTGACGATCGGCCCAAGCCCGCCTTTTGTGTCTCGTCGACGAATTTTTATTCGAGTATGATCGCTTCGGGAAGAAACGATTCATGCTGTCGTTTCTTCGCCTGATACCAGCCGGGCGTCCCTGAAGGCAGACCCATTCCCGTCCCCCGTCATTGCGGCGAAAGCGGGGATCCGACGACAGTCCGTGCAATCGATCGCTTCATGCCCGCCTGCGCGAGCATGAGGTGGGAGAGTTGGCGGCGGCAAAGGCGCGGTTCAGGATTTCCAGTGCTTCGTGCAATTGCGGCAGCGTCATTACCAGCGGCGCCAGAAAGCGAATGACGTTGCGGTGGATACCGCATTTTATTATCAGCAACCCGCGCTCACGCGCCTCGTCGATGACGCGCTGGGTCAGCGCCGCATCCGGCGCGCCGTCTGCCGAGACCAGTTCGATCGCTTGCATGAAGCCGAGCCCACGCACATCGCCCACCACCGCAGGGTAACGCTGCTGCAACTCGTGCAGGCCGTGCCGCAGCGCCGCGCCCAGTTGCTGCGCCTGATCCAGCAAGCCGTCCTGCTCGAACACGTCCAGCACCGCGAGCGCAGCCGCGCAGGCGAGTGCGTTGCCACCTTAAGTTCCGCCAAGACCGCCGGGAGCCGGAGCGTCCATCACCTCCGCGCGGCCGACAACGGCGGACAGCGGCAGGCCGCCGGCCAGGCTTTTGGCCATGGTGACCAGGTCCGGCTGGATGCCGGCGTGCTGGAAGGCGAACATGGTGCCGGTGCGACCGAACCCGGTCTGGATCTCGTCGGCGATCAACAGGATGCCGTGGCGTTGCGTGATGTCGCGCAGAGCGCGCAGAAATGCCGTTGGCGCAGGCAGGAAGCCGCCGTCGCCTTGCACGGGCTCGATCAGGATGGCCGCCACGCGCTGCGGCGCCACCTGAGTAAGGAACAGCTCGTCCAGTGCCTGCAGCGATATCTCCGCGGTGATGCCCCGGAAGGCGTTGGGGTACGGCACGTGAAAGATGTCCGGCGCGAACGGGCCGAAATTCTGCTGATAGGGACTGGTCATTCCCGTCAGCGTCATGCCGAGCAGGGTGCGCCCGTGAAAGCCGCCGCGGAACGCGACAATGGCGGAGCGGTTGGTGTAGGCGCGGGCGATCTTCACGGCGTTTTCCACCGCTTCGGCGCCGGTGGTCAGCAGCACGCTTTTGCAGCCGTCGCCGATCAGCGCGTTGAGCCGCGTCGCGAGTTCCAGATAGGGCGGGTATGCCGCCACCTGAAACGCCGCGTGGCTGATGCGTTCCAGTTGCTCGCGGACGGCACGGACGACGCGCGGATGGTTGTGACCGACATTGAGGACGCCGATCCCGCCAACGCAATCCAGGTATCGCCGGCCATCGACGTCCCACACTTCGGCGCCCTGCGCGCGGTCCAGCACCACCGGATGCGCGGTCAGTACGCCGGAAGAAACGTCGTGTTCCCGTTGGTCCATGAAGGTGCTGGTGCGGCCGGCGATCTCTAGCATCGGAGGAACCCCTTAGCGGCGGATTGGATGCCGCATGATGGCTGGGGTTGGGCAAAACAGATTGCCGTTCAGGGGCACGGTGGAGGAAAGTTATGCCGTGCGTGGTGGCGTGGGCGGCGTAGTGTGCCGGGGGTGGAGGGTCTCTGTTTGCAGATTGATGCGCTTGAGGAAGGGGGTGATTCCGGTCAGGGGCGATGTGATTTAGGCTCGTCAGTCTCGCGCGTGCGGGAATCCGAGCGAAGCCTGGGAATTTGGGGGCGCTTGCTTGGATGCCCGCTTTCGCGGGCATGACGGGTTTTTCTCGGGGATGACGGGTTTTCGCGGGCATGACGGATTCGTTTCGGGCGTGACGGGTTTTTTTGGGCGTGACGGATCTTCGTCAGCGCGATCTGCGCTAATCGTGGCGAATGAAGAATTTGTCCAGCGGGTAATGCTGCTTCACGAAGATCGACTTGATGACGAGATAGCTGAAGTATTTTTCGATACCGATGCCCAGTTCCAGCAGGCGCTCGATGATTTCCTGGTAGTGCTGAACGTTCCGGGTGACGAACTTGAGCAGGTAGTCGTAGCCGCCGCTGACGAGGTGGCACTCGATGATTTCGTCCACTCGGCGGATCGCCGCCTCGAACCGGGCGAAATCCGCGCTGCGGTGATCGGACAGGGTGACTTCGGTAAACACGATCTGCGTGTCGCCCAGCTTCTGCATCTGGATCTGCGCGCCGTAGCCCAGGATGTAGCCCGACTTCTCCAGCCGCTTCACGCGCACCAGGCACGGGCTGGGCGACAGGCCGACGGCATCTGCCAGTTCCACGTTGGTGACGCGGCCGTTCTTCTGCAAATGCGCCAGGATGCGCAAATCGATCCGATCGAGCTTAGGCGCGCTGACGACCATCGAGCATCCCGAAGCATGAGCGACTTCGGTGTACATTACAGATCACCCGAAGGCTTGGCTAACCAGGGCGAAGCTGCCCTCTCCGCGCTGGACTGGCCCGCGCACCATCCGAATCGCCGGGCCGGCGTCGGCCAGCCCCAGGCTCTGCAGCCAGGGCGACAGGGTGCCCGGCGCCGGCACATCGACGCGCAGGAACTGGCCGGGGTGCGAGGCAAGGAAATGGCCGATCAGGACGCGGGCGCGGGTCTCGTCCGGCGCAATCACCGGACCGATCATATGGCCGATTCCGAATCGCCGCAGCACGGCAAACCCGATGGCAGATCCGTCGCGGTCGAGCACGATGCTGTTGCCGGCTGCAATCAGCGCGGTGATCAGCGCCGCGCGATCCATCCCGTTGGCCTCCTGGTCGAGTTTCGCCAGCAACGGCGGATCGCTGCGTCCGATCGGCCGCAAACGCTCGCCCGGACGCGGCGGGACCAGTGCCGGCTGGAAAGCCGTCCCCTGGTGCTGACGGATCAGACCTTGCGTGACGAAGCCGAATGATTCGTAGAGGCGCACGCCGTGCTCCGTCGCGTACAGCACGATGCTGCGTCCGCGGAGGTTGCGCAGGACCTGCTCCACCAGGCGCCGCCCGAGCCCTCGCCCCTGGGCCTCCGGCGCGACGCCGACCAGGCCGAGCGCGCTTGCGTTCGGCTCATACGTCCAGAACAGCGCGGTGCCCAGCAGCTTGCCGGCTGACTCGGCGGCGATGCCTTGACCGAGTCCGAACAGGAAGTCCCAGTCCTCCA
>DATDIC010000219.1:0-3624 GCA_036521275.1 Acetobacteraceae bacterium | reverse complement strand
GCTGACTCTTAATCAGCGGGCCGTAGGTTCGAGTCCTACTGCGCCCACCAACGCGTCACCATCCGCCCAGCCACAGCCCGATGCCGTGTATCACGCCGACCGGGAAGAACGCCGCATCCGCGATCAGCAGCGGCCGTGGCCCGTTGCTGGCGCAAAACACCACGGAGGTGAGCCAGGCCGAATAGGCGAACAAAATCGGCACCGCGAAGCACAGCGCGGTTTGCCAATCCATCGGCCCGTCGCGGCGGACGCGTAACACCTTTCCCATGCCAATCACCCTTTCGCACCACGCTGTCGGAACGCCCGGCCGCGCAGGAACCCATAACTCGCGGCGCTGCTATGCCGGCCACGCGGCGCGATCCTGCCTGTGTAGCTCGAAACCGGCCGACCTGCCATCAGAACGTGCGGCCTCGGCTGGCGGCAGAGACGCATCCCACGCATTGGCGTCGAACCGGTAGCCGGTTACCCGGTCCGCGGCGCGCGACACCACGAACAGCAGTGGCGGCACCATTTCCTCCGGCTCGACCAGGCGAGAGGCGGTTCCCGCGCGGCTGCGCTCACGCATCTCCGGCGCCATGCCGGGCGTGTTCGCTCCGGCCCCCGGGTTGACGACGTTCACCGTAACGCCGGTGCCGGCGAGTTCCTTCGCCCAGACCTCGGTCGCCATCTCCAGCGCCGCCTTGGACGCGCCGTAGGGCATCGCGCCGAGCATGTTCATGGTGCTAAGCTTGGTCGTCACGTTGACGATGCGGCCCCAGCCCTGAGCGACCATTCGCGGTGCCACCCGGCGCGTCATCTGATCGGCAGCGACGTAGTTGGTGTCCATGACGTTCTGGATCACCTCGTCTGGCACCTCCCAGAACTTCTGCGGCGTGGTGCGGCGGAAGCGATCGGGCGCGATATAGGTGAAGGTCAGCCCGGCATTGTTGACCAGGATATCGACGGAACCGAACCGATCGACGCACGCCGCCACCACCTGATCGCATTCGGCGGGCTTGCGGATGTCCGCTACCAGGCAGGCGACCTGGGTCGCGTGCCCTGCGCTGGCCAGCAGGTCCTGCATCTCGGCCACATCCGCTTCGATGTGACCGACCGCCAGAACACGCACGCCTGTGCGCGCCAGTCCGAACGTCATCGCCCGTCCGAGCCCGCGCAGCCCGCCGGTGACGATCGCAATGCGTTGTTCCATGGCGTCCCCTCCTGCCCCGCTGTCATTGCTAGGAGCGAAGCGACGAAGCAACCTCCCGCCTGGCGAGCAAAGGCTTATCAAGCGGGAGAGTGCTGCGTCGCTGCGCCCCTCGCGATGACGTGAATCACCCCAAGACGTCGATCACCCATGCCGCCTGTCACCCTGCCGCGCGGTACTCCGGCTCGGTGCGGAACGCGGGCATCACCTCGCGCGCGAACCGGCGCAGGTTGTCGCGCGAGGTCCCGCCGCCGTTCAGCAGGACGTATTCCACCCCCATGTCGCGCAGCGTCTCCAGCTTGCGCGCGATGTCGTCCGGGCTGCCGTACATCGCGCTGGCCTCGCTCGCTGCGCGGGTATCGGAGAATGCCATGATGCTGGCGGTGTTGTTGCCATCCGGCCGCTGGCTGATCGCGGTCAGCCGCCGCTGCGCCGCGAGGCGCCGGTCGATCGCCGCCTCCTTGTCCGCGGCATCGCGCGCCACGTAGAACGCACGCGCCACGCCGGCCATCGAGGGCTGGTAGTCGAATCCGTTGCTTTTCATCTCCGCCTGGTAGAACGCGACGCGTTCGGCCGCGGTTTCGATCGGACAGAACTGGTCGACCAGCAGGTTGTGCCCGCGCTTCGCCACGCGGCGGATCGAGTCCTGATGTCCGGCCCCCTGCCAGAACGGCGGGTGCGGCTTCTGGCTGGTCGGCGGCTCGACGATGATGTCGTCGAATTGCCAGTATTTGCCGTGGAAGCTGAACCGCTCGTTCGATGTCCACGACCGGGTGATGATGTCGATGGCTTCCTCGAAGCGCGGCCCGGCATCTTCCATCGGAATGCGGAAGCCTGCGAACTCGTTGTGCCGGTAGCCCTTGCCGATGCCGAAATCCAGCCGTCCGCCGGACAGCAGGTCGATGGTCGCCGCTTGCTCCGCCAGCAGCACCGGGTTGTGCCAAGGCAGCACGAGCACGGCCGTCCCCAGCCGCAAGGTACGCGTGCGCGCGCCGATCCAGGTAAGCAAATTGAGGGTGGCGGAAACCTGGCCGAAGCCGGTGAAGTGATGCTCCACGATGAAGCTGCTGTGAAAGCCCAGCGCCTCGGCCTCGATGAGATATTCGATGTAATCCCTGAAGCCGGCGGCGCTGTCGACGTCCGGTCCGCCGCGTTGCGCCGACGCGGCGCCGAATAACCCGAACTGCATCCGACGTTCTCCTGCTGCGTGGATCGCCTGCTGCGTTGCCTGGACTTGCCCGCAAGGCTGCGTAGGATCGCACCATAACACAGGTGACCCGCCGGCGCGCGCCGCGGGTCGGGAGAAAACGGACATGGCAGGGCAGTCTGAATGCCGCGTCCGGCAAAGCCTCGTTCGCCCTCGGGGCATGGATCGGCAATTCATGGGGGCAAGGGCCATGTCGCAACGAGCCGGAACCGCTCCCGTGCCGGGCGGCCTCCAGTTTCGGCTGACCATCGGCCTTTGCAAAGTCGACGGCGCTTGGCGCATCCAGCACGAGCACCATTCGGTGCCGGCGACGAATTAGAAGAACCAGAACAGCGATCGTCCGCGCCGCTGGTTTGAATCTTGTTTTGGTTCACAATCCGTAGAGGAAAGGAAACCGTATGGCCACGAACAATACCTATCTTGCCGTCTTTCTCGGCAGCAAGACCAGTTCGCGCATGAAGGCGTGGATCGCGCTGCCCGAAGCCGAAAGGCGCGCCAAGGAACGGGAGGGCATGGCCGCCTGGAAAGCTTGGGTCGAAAAGCACCACGCCGCGGTTTCCGCCATGGGCGGGCCACTTGGCAAGACGAAGAAGATCACCGGACGCGGCATCGAGGACGTGAGCAACGAAATGGGCGCCTTCATGGTCGTGCAGGCGGAATCGCCCGACGCCGCCGCCAGGCTGTTCGAGATGCATCCGCATTTCACGATCTTTCCTGGCGAGTCCGTGGAGATCATGCCGGTTCTGCCGATACCAGGCGCCTGATCGCCGGCAACGTCAGTTCCGTCAATTCGTAAGGGAAACGAGCATGCCCAACACCGTACGCTTGCATCGCGTTCTGACAACCAGCCCAGAGAAGGTCTATCGCGCGTTCCTCGAAGCGGACGCGCTCGCGAAATGGCTTCCGCCCAACGGCTTTGCCTGCACCGTGCATCATCTGGAACCGAAAGTCGGCGGCATGTTCAAAATGTCCTTCCGGAACTTCACAACGGGCGAGAGCCACGTGTTTGGAGGCGAATATGTCGAGCTCGTTCCGGACGAACGTCTGCGCTACACGGACAAATTCGACGACCCCAACCTGCCCGGCGAGATTCAGGTGACGGTGGCGTTGAAGAAAGTTTCGGTCGGCACCGAGCTGGATATCGTGCAGGCGGGCCTGCCGGACGTCATTCCGCCCGAGGCCTGTTATCTCGGTTGGCAGGAGTCACTGCGAAACCTGGCAAGGCTCGTCG
>DATDIC010000218.1:0-6678 GCA_036521275.1 Acetobacteraceae bacterium | reverse complement strand
AGCTTAGCCCTGATGGCCAAAGCGTTTCCAGCGCTTCGCGCAGCGGTGGCACCGGCACGCTATAGTCTGTGTGCAGTCTCCGAAACGTACCACCGGGCTGCTGAAATACCAGGTGAAGCGGATGACCCACGTTTGTCATTCCCGCGCATGCGGGAATCCAGGCAAACTTACGGATTTTATGGGCTCTCGCCTGGATGCCCGCTTTCGCGGGCATGACGGATGTTGATCTCCTCCGGGACGCTGGCGCTGGCAACGTTGCTTTGGATGCCAGCGTGCCGACCGGCCTGGTGAAGCCCCCGGGATTTCAAGGCGGGGTCAGCGGGTCAGGCGGCCTGACTCGCCGCCGCCGCCACGTGATGAGCATACCAGTGGCTGAAGGAATGCCCTCCGACGCTGAACGGGTCCGGAAAAGCGCGCTGCAGGTCCACGCGGTGCCGGTAGAGCAGCCGCTGTTCGCGGCGGATCGGTTCGTTGTCCTCGAAATGACCAAAGGCCCAATAGTGGGCCGGCAGATCGGGAACCCCATGGACCCGCAATCGCTGCCGGTACCATTTCAGCAGGTCGAAGGCGCCGAGTGCGCCGCCCGCATAGCGCGTAAGCATGATCTGACCGATCGAGTTCACCTTGGTGAAGTGGAAGAAGCGGAGCGGCACGCCGCCGGCCAAGATATTTCCGTCAGTATCGAAACTAATTGGTCGGCGATTGAGGTTCCAGCTAGCGACATTGTAGCCGGGGTCCCGCAGGATGTGCACGTCGTCGAAGAAGCACGGGACCAGATCGCACCAGCGCTGGTCCGTGAACAAGCCGTTCGCCACGTCATCATAGCAATATTGGTGGAGCCGGCTGCGCCACCATTCGGCAAACCGACGGGCTTCGGGGCAATTGCGGACGGCGAGGAAGCCGAGATTGAAGGTGCCGTGCTTGAGCGTGCCGATCTCGTTGTCAGCGATTGCCTGCTCGTGATCTTCGGGTGCCACGACATGGGGCGTCAGCACGATGGTGGACGTGTCCAGCAGCCGCTCGATGTTCGCCAGGCTGCCGAACACGGCGATATCGGGATCGAGATAGACGATCTTGGCGAAGCCCTCGTCCAGCAGGTTCGCCAGCAGGTAACCCTTCACCGCCGTACACAGCTCCACGACGTCGTGCTTGAATATCCAGGAGCGCAGGTCCGGTATGTCGAGGTCCTCGACCCAGACCACGCGGTCGAACGCCTCCGTATCGGGGTCGAAGCGAAAGCCCGGATGCGGCCGGTCGCATATGCAGATGCATAGCGTCCAGTCGGGGTGGACCCGCTTGACGGTTTCCGCAAGCACGCGTGCGCGGTCGAGATAACTCAGCGAGACGCTGGTGAAGCAGACCACCTCAGGCATCGACGGTGACCCCGCAGCGAAGAATGTGCTGGGCGAGCTGCGCTTCTATCATCAGGTCGCCGCGTTTGCGGCCCGGCGCGCAAGCGAGGGCAAGTATGTCGCCGGAGATGAACAGGTCCAGCAGCTCGTTCTCGGTGTCCAGACACAGCCCCTGGCACGGGTCGGTGTCGCGAATAGCGGGCCAGACATTGCCGGCACTGCGGCAGGTCAGGATGTACGCACCGGCCGCCATCGCCTCGTAGGCGGTGAAGCAGAAAGTTTCCGGCCAAAGCGACCAAATCAGGGCGACGTCGATCCGCGCCTCGCGCAGCGCGCGTACCATGGCAAATCGATCGTTCGCGCGCACCGAAACCGGCACGTGGATGATGTTCGGTTGCGCACTCGAACGGGCGCTGAGCTGGACGAAGTCATATCGCCGGTCGCCATGGAAGTGCCTGGCGAGAGAGGCGAAGACGTTCCAGCCTTTGGAATAGCGCGGCGTGCCCGGGAAGGCGACACGCAGCGGCGTCCGCCCGCCGGCCAGCGCGCCAGGGATCTGCACCGGCTCGCGCAACGCGACATGGGCGAGGCGGACGGGCAGAATTTCCATCGGCAGGAACGGGTTGCGCGATGTCCAGATCTGCCGCGCCGCATCCGAGTAGATGCACATGGTCGGCCGCACTGCCGCGAAGAACGCGTCCATCCTGGCAAGATGCGGCCCGCGGTCGTCGCCGTAGCAACACACCATGCATGAGCCGGAGGTCAGGCCGGGAGCGTTGCAATAGGACACGTCGTTCCGCAGCAGCGTGTAATTTACGCAGAGCGAGAAGAAATCGTGCAGATAGGCGAACACGCGATCCGGAGCGAGCACATGGACCAGTTCCGCCACGTCTTCAGGGCGATGACCGAGCAGGTGGTGCACGATGACGTGGCACGTCGACATGTCGTCCCGCACATCCGCGAGCGCCGCAACAAGATCGGAGAAGCAGACGACGCCGAGGCTCCTGCCAGACAGCCGGGCCCTGAGCAACAGGTCATCCGCTCCGGGCGGCGCCAGCATCGGCAGGGGCTGGGAGGGACAGAGATGAAGATAGGCGAGGCCGGCCTGAACGAGCGCCTGCATCTCATCGGCAATGGTGATCTGCGCTCCACCCAGGCTCTCGGTGAAATCATCATGGCTGATGGAGATCACCAGGCCGGGCGTGCCCCGCTCTGCCGCCGCGAACAGATAAGTGGCCAGCGTTTCGCGCGGGAGCCAGTCTGCTGGCTTTTCACGCATCCACGAGCGGGCAAGCTCGGATGCCGAGCGGGCCTGATCGATGATGAAGCGGGGATCGTTGCGATCGGGAGCGATGGTCCGGCCCTCGGCCTGGCCGGCTAAAACGTAATGGAGAAGCGGGTTGATCCCGACTTGGCGGACATCGGCATGGGCATCGAGGTAATAGAAGGTGTCAAAGGCTTCGGAAGGATTGCGGCCCTCGATCCAGCCCTGCGCCATGTAGTGCAGGAACGGGTCAAGATCGGAGTCGCTCACATCCAGATAGGTGCGCCGGTAATAATCCGCGTCGAACGCAGTGCGTGCCAGCTCCCATTCCGGCGGTGTTCCGGGATCCGCCGGCGGCTCCTCAGCTTCGAGGGCGGTCGCCCGGCCCTCGGCCTGGCCGGCTAAAACGTAATGGAGAAGCGGGTTGATCCCGATCTGGCGGACATCGGCATAAGCATCGAGGTAATAGGTCGTGTCAAAGGCGTCAGAAGGGTTGCGCCCCTCGGTCCAGCCCTGCGCCATGTAGTGCAGGAACGGGTCAAGCTCGGAGTCGCTCACATCGATATAGGTGCGCCGGTAATAATCCGCATCGAACGCAGTGCGTGCCAGCTCCCATTCCGGCGGTGTTCCGGGATCCGCCGGCGGCTCCTCAGCTTCGAGCGCGACCGCCCGGCCCTCCGTCCGTCCGAACTCGACATAATGGAGCAGCGGGTTCATGCCGCTGTGCCGAACGTCGGCGTGCAATTCAAGGTAGTATTTTGTGTCAAAGGCCGCAGATGGGTTGCGCCCTTCGGTCCAGCCTTGCGTCATGTAGTGAAGGAAGGGATCGATGCCGGCCTGCTGCACGTCTTCATAGGTGCGGAGATAATAGTCCGGGTCGAACGCCGGCCGCGCGCTTTCCCACGCCGCCGCCTGCGTGTCCGCAGCGGCACAGTCGGTATCGTCCGGATGGCGCGAGCGAAGCTTCTGCATCCGCCGCAACAGGCGACGCGCGAGCGAGCCCCTTGCCGCTGCCGGCCATCCCGCGCCATACTCAAAAAGGCGAACCAGTCTCGCCTTGCCGGCAGGCATCACGCTGCAGTCCATTCCTGACGTTGTCTGCGCATCCGAAGATCCCGGTTACAACGACCACATATCCAGAACCTCTTCCTTTCGTCAAACCAGTGACAATGCTGCGTGGCCGACCAACATAGGTCGTCGGCATATCGGGCACACGGACGCCAGAGCATGAATCGAATCGAGACGCGCTACGGGGCAATCCTCGCACCGGGCACAGGCGACGACATGATCGGACGATTCCTGCTGCGATATGGGGAGTGGGCGTTCGACGAAGCCCGCTTCATCGCACGCAACGTTCCGGATGACGCCCGCATCCTCGACATAGGCGCGTTCCTGGGGACGTTTGGCCTGGGTGTGATGCTGGAACGGCGGCTGCGGCAGATCTGCTTCGTCGAAGCCAATCCGGCAATTACGCCGCTGCTGCAGGCCAATGTGGAGGCGAACTGCCGTGTACCAGCGACCGTCATCGAGGCAATCGTCACCTCTGCCGCCGCGGTCCCCGCAGCAGGACACTACACCCCCGGCAATGTCTCCTCATTGTCGTTCGTCCCGTCCGCCGACCCGGAGCTGGGATCGGAGCTTCGCATCAGCGCAAACATCATCAGCCTGGAACAGTTGATCGCCGAGCATGGCGAGTTCGATCTGATAAAGATCGACGCCGAGGGCATGGAACTCGACATTCTGCAGAGCGATCCATCGCTGCCCAATCGCCTGGACACGGCATTATGGCTGGAATGCAACGAGAACTCTCGTTCGCTTACACTGGTTCGCGCCTTGCTGGGCCAGGGATATTGCGTGTTCTATTTCGCGTTCCCGTCGTTCTCTCCGGATAATTTCCTGCACAGCTCCGATCCGATCTTTCCATTTGCGTTCGAAGCCGGGCTGCTGTGCACGCGAGACAGAAGCCCCGTCCTGGACGCGCAGCTTCGTGCCAACGGATGCATGCTCGTTCATATCGAAACCGAGGAGGATCTGCGCCGCGCCCTGTGGCGAACCCCGCGCTGGGCGCCGCGGGAGTGGGTCGACCGACCAGTCGAGCAGATCGTGGCGATGGCGACACGCGCAATCCGGGGGGAGACGTATCATTCGTTTCTGACCGCTGACGCCGATGGCGTGGGCGAGGAGCTGCCCGACAGCGAGCTTCACCTGATCCGGATCAACCGACTCGAAGCGGCGCTGGCAGAGGCACGACGTGCGCTGCAGGCGGAGCGCGATGCCACCGCCGCCGCGGAGGCAAAGATGAGGGAATCGCAACAGCTCGCGGCCATGCGCGCCGAGGAAATAGGCGGTCGGCTCGGCCAGGTCACGCAAGAGCTGAGGGCAAGCACGCAACTGGGCGCCGCGCTCGAGCGCACGGCCGCTCTTGCGGCGGGGCGTCAGGTAATGCTTGACGAGACGCGTGCCTCGCTCGCCGAGGCGGAACGCAGTCTGGCGGCGGCGCGTGCAGAGACGGCGGACCTCGCCGCGCGGCTGGAACGCACGCAGGCCGATGCTGCCCAAGCGCGTGGGGAGACGGCAGACCTCGCCACGCGGCTGGAACGCGCGCAAACCGATGCTGCCCAAGCGCGAGCGGCACAGGAGGAGATGGAGCGCGTGCTCGCGCAAGTAACCCGCGACCCTGTGTGGCGCGCCGTACGGCCGGTCCGCTCGCTGCTGAGCAGCAGCTTCCGGGTGGCCGAGAGACACAAATGACCCCGGGGCCACCAGGGCCGCTTCAAGCCCGAGCGATCAGGTCCTATAGTCCGGCGACGCAGACACCAGCACAGGAGATGCGAACGCAATGCGAGTCGAAATCGAATATTGCGGAGCGTGAGGCTATGAGCCGCGCGCCAACACAGCGCGAGACATGATCCTGGCGAGCAAGCCGGATGCCGACGTGACGCTGCGGCGCAGCGGCGGCGGCGTCTTCGAGGTCACGGTGGACGGACAGTTGCGCTCTTCGAAAAAGGCGACCGGCCGGTTTCCCACCGAGGCCGAGGTGCTCAGCAGCCTCGGGTGATGTCTCCGCGCTTCCGCGATCATCGCGGAAGCTGGCAGCGGCGCCTGCCGCGTGACGGTGGCACCCACGTCCAGACGGGTCCGCGCCTTGCCGGGGCGGACGCGTTTCCGCATTCTGCCCGTACGCAGGACATGCAGGACAACGATGCCCCAAAGGATTGCACCCCAGACAATCGCAAATGACCCCGAGACCGCGATCCGCGATGCGACCCTGCGGCTCGAGCCGGGGCTGGTGGAGATCCGGCGCGACATCCATGCGCATCCGGAGATGGGGTTCCAGGAGGTGCGCACAGCCGGGGTGGTTGCGGGCGAACTGGAGCGGCTGGGGATCCCGCACCAGACCGGCGTGGGCAAGACCGGGGTGGTGGCACTGATCGAGGGCGGCCGGCCCGGCCCGGTGCTGGCGATCCGCGCCGACATGGACGCGCTGCCGATCCAGGAAGACACCGGACTGCCATTCGCCAGCACCAATCCCGGCGTCATGCACGCGTGCGGCCACGACATCCATACGACGACCCTGCTCGGGGTGGCGGCGGTGCTGAAAGACCTGGCGCCGCAGCTTGCCGGCACGGTGAAGCTGGTGTTCCAGCCGGCCGAGGAAGGGCTGGGCGGCATGCAGGCGATGCTCGACGCGGGGGTGCTGGAGCAGCCGCGCATCGATTACGCGCTCGGCTTCCACAATCATCCGGACATGCCGGTCGGTACGTTCGGGTTCGTGCGCGGGGCGAGCCTGGCGGCCGCCGACCGGTTCGACATCACGGTGCGGGGCAGGTCCGGTCACGCCGCCTATCCGCACACCACGGTCGATCCGATCGTGGCCGCCGCCAGCCTGATCCTGCAATTGCAGACCGTGGTCTCACGCGAGGTGCCACCGACGCGGCCCGCCGTGGTGACCGTGGGCGCGGTGCAGGGCGGGACGACGCACAACATCATCCCGGATGCGGTGCTGATCAAAGGCACGGTGCGCACGCTGCATCCTGAGGTCCGCGAGCTGGCGGAGCAGGC
>DATDIC010000217.1:0-10688 GCA_036521275.1 Acetobacteraceae bacterium | reverse complement strand
GCGTCCGGCCCCACGCGCGCGAACGGAAATGCGACGTTCAGGATCGCGAGCGGTCGCGCCATGACCGCTATGTGTAGCGGCGCAGCATGGTCGCGCAGAACTCAGCGAACTCGGCTGGCTCCTGTGGCGGCGCGGTGTAGTGCGCCCAGGTCCCGCGATGCTCCGGCGTAAAGCAGAATGTGACCGTGACATCGAAGGGCTCCAGCGCCCGCATCTGCCGGTCGAACCAGGCTGCCGCATCGGGGCGGAACCAGTCGGCCCAGGAAAGCCCGGTGCGGATATAGGTAACGCCAAACTCCCGCAACCATCGCACGGCATCATCGAGCCGATGATCTTGGTAATGGAACCATTGGCAGATACCCAGCTCCGGCGCTACCTCATGGAACCGTCGCGACGCCAACTTCGGCCGGCCATGCTCGTCCAGCAGGCCCATGTGGAAATGCCGGTAATAGGACGAGCCTTCCGCTTCCTTGTGCCGCGTCGTCGCCGGCCAGGCGGCGGGAAGGTCGTACAAGCTGTACCAATGTATACGCGGCGCCTGACCGATCAGCAGCTCGGCCGTACGCCCCAGGGCCCAATCCTGAACTTCCTCCGCACCAAACGTCGATGCACCAACTTCCGACACCCACACCGGCAACTCGGTCACCGCGCGAATTTCCGCCAGCTTGGCCGGCCAGTCATGGATCAGCCAATGGTTCCAATCGAGTGGAAACCCGTGCACCGCGACCGCATCCATCTGTTCCAACACGCGCTGGCTGCCCAGAAGGCGCACGAACTCCGGGTCGATCGGGGAGATCCCGCCCATCACCCGCGGCAGCCCGGGACGTTCGGCCGCAATTGCCTCGCCCGCCAACCGCGCCATGCGGGCGAACTGCTCCCATCCCGGATCCGCCTCCAAGTCCCAGTGGGACTTGTTGTTCGGTTCGTTCCAGATCATGGCCGCTTCAATCATCGGCCCACCTCAGACTGGCGGGCACGCCGGATAGACAGCACCATATTCACCACCCCAACTGCGCTCCACCCGTTGGCAGATAAACACCTCCGATTCCGGATGGTCCAATATCTTGAAGCCGGCGCTCCGCAGCATCGCCTCGGAACAAGCCCGATTGGGCGCCCACCAGTTCGTCGGGTCGTGCGCATATTCGTTTTCAATGAAATGCAGTCGCGGGTATGCCGGATCGTCGAACGGGCCGGTGTCCCAAAACTCATAATCCGATGCGACGCTGACCACCTCGTCGCTGCCCCGTTGCATGGACTGAAATACCAGAAGATCGCGCGCAACATGTTCGTGGATCAGGTCGAGCGCCAACAGTGGATGGCGAAGATGGTAGAGAACGCCGATGAACAGCACCACGTCGAACCGTTCGCCCAGCGCTCCTACGTCATACACGGACAGCTTGCGGAATTCGATATCAAGCGCCTCCACCTCGGCGGCGAAGCGTGCCTGCCGCAGATAGTCTTCATCGAAGTCGATCCCGACGACCCGCGCCGCGCCGCGCCGCTTCATCTCCATCGCGTAGAACCCGGCATTGCACCCGATGTCCAGCACGGATCGTCCAGACAGGTCGGTCGGTACCGCGTCCGCGAACCGCTGCCACTTCACGGCCGGATAGTCGCCCAGGAAATGATCAGGCGCGGTCGCTACGCCCTTCAGATGCAGATTGTGGAACCACGGACCCAGTGCACGCGCCTGCTCGCGGATGCGGTCGGGCGTCCACTCCGTACGATCCAGACTAGCACTCATGCATGGGTTTCCTTCATCACCAGCAGCCGCATCGCCTCGCGATATCCGTTCAGCGTGCCGACATCGACGTAACTGGTTCCGGCGCGCACGCCCCACGCCTCTCCGCCGCCTTGCAGCCATGCCATGATCAGCGTGCCGATATATTCGTCCTTTCGCCCGCGCTCGCGCCACAGCGCGTGCAGCGCGCCAAGCGTGGCCCCGGGCATCTTGAACGCCCCCCAGATCCAGCGGGACTGCGGATGCCTGGCCTTCACCTCGATCGCTCGCACCCGCCCCTGCTCGTCGGTCACGACGGCATCGAACAGCTCCGGATGATCCACCGGAAACAGCAGGAACGACAGCCGGTCATCCGGCAGGCACCGCAACGCATCGTCGGGAAACCAGATCGTGTCGGGCAGCCCGATAATCACCGGCTCGTCCCGCGCAATGAAAGGCAGAGCACGGAAGATCGCATCGCACAGACCATTGGCATCGGACTGCACGGCATAGGCCAAGTGGGCCCGCCCGTAATTGCCGCCATAGTATCGTACGATATCGGACTTCCATGGCGAAATCACGAAGCACACCTTGTCGGCACCGGCCACCACCATGCGCTCCAGCAGATACTCGCTCACCGCCCTTGGGCGGTCCGCCTCGCCATCGCTGCGTGCGCCGACCGGCAGCAGTTCCTTGGAAAAGGCCAATGGCTGAATGCGGGTGCCGTGCCCGGCCGCTGGTATTATTCCCCACATGCGGTTCGAACCTCGCCGGCGGGTGCGGAGTGACAGGCGGATTCTAGCGCGCCAATCAGGTCCGCAGCGCGTTGCTGGGCGCTATGCTCCGACAGAACGCGATCGCGAGCCCGGCGACCGATGGCATCAAGCGTATCGGTTGACAGGTCCAAGGCCGCCATCACATCCCCGGTGTCCCGGGCAATCAGGATTTCCCCGGATGGCTCGAAAAAATCCGCGATCCCGTCCCACTCGTCTGTCACCATCGCCGTGCCGCATGCCGCCGCTTCGAACAGGCGCCCCGACGGACACCATCCCAACTCGGCCATCGCGGTCCGGGTCACATTCAGCGTCAGCCGCGACGACGAATAGAAGGCGGCGTGCTCGTCCGGCGGCAGATGGCGGACGAAGAAGATATTAGGCGCCCAGGGGAAGCCGTCCGGATACTGCGCGCCACCAATGACGAAACGCTCCGTCGGACGTCGCCGGGCTGGTCCGACGAATAGCTGCTCCAAAGCCGCCTGCCGGTCCGCCGCGTAAGTCCCCATGTACGACAGGCAAGCCCGGTAATGTGGCCGGGCTTCCACCCGGCGATACAGTGCGGGATCGACCGATCCATAGATCGGCACCACCTTTCGCGCGCCAAGCCGCGTTTGCAGCATATCCAGCGCCCGCCCGCCCGTGTAGCTCAGCACGAGATCGAACCCGCCAAGCCCCTCCGGCGGCAGATACTCCACCGCCTCGCCCGCATTCACCCGCGCCAGCGTTACCGGCGTGTCCAGGTCGTAGAAGCAGCGCACCTCGACGTCGCTCTCCAGCACCAGCCTTGCCGCCGCCTGCCCGTCCGGGCAATAGGACGTCACGATCGCGGCATCGGCCTCCGTCATCGCGACGCCGGCCGTCTCCCGCACCTCGGACCAGGTACGGTACAGCACCAGGCGCCCGCCCTCCGGCAGCGCCCACAGATCGCGATGGGCGGCGTACCAGGGCGCATCGCGTTCGAAGAACGTCACCCGATGCCCATCCCGCAACAGGCCCGCAATCAGCCCGCGCCAAAGCGCGGCATGACCGTTGCCCCAGGAGGAGCTGACCGAAAGGCCGAAGATGGCGAGATTCATGCTGCCGGTTGAACGTTGCACGATAGCGCCGGTTCGATGGCGCGGGCCAGCAACGCACGCACGTGATGCAAGTCCCGAGCGACACCGAGCATCGGCCGAAACCGCCTGGGGTCCTGCTGCCCGCCGACCGCGATTACCGCCATTCCCGCCGCAATTGCAGCCGATAGGCCGGGGGCGGAATCTTCGATCCCCACGCAGCGTCTCGGGGCCACACCCAGCGCCATCGCAGCCTTCAGGAAACTCTCCGGATGCGGCTTGCTGAAGCTCACGTCATCGCGCGTGACCAGCACACCGAACCTGTCGCGCAGTCCGGCGTGCATCAGGTGGGTCTCGGCAGTGGACCGGCTCGCCGATGTCGCCACTGCCTTGGGAATGGCTCGCGCATCCAGCCAGTCCAGCAGCTCGATGGCCCCTGCTCCGATGGGCAGGTCACCAGCAAGCATCCGATTACGGCAGGCATAATAGCGGTCGAGAAAGTCCTGCCACGGAAATTGCACGCCGAAATGCCGCCTGAGGAGAGCACCCCGTTCGGTGCTGGGCAGGCCGACCAGGTCCCCATAGAGACCGGTCGGCGTACTGAAGCCGAGCTCCCCGCACGCCACCATGAAGGCGTGCTGGTACACACGTTCGGTATCCAGCAGCGTGCCATCCAGATCGAGCACCACCGCCGCAACCTGCATGTCAGGACCTGGCGTCGGGGGTTGCCCGGTCCGACAGCCGGCGGCTCAGAAACGCCATGATGGCGGCCTCTTCGGCGCTCAGATCATGGCTGCGGTCAGCCAGTTTCTCCTCCGCCCGCCGGTGCAGGGCGCCCGGCAGCGAGCCATCCAGGTAGCCGTCGAAAATCGCCGGATGGATGTAGCACTTGCGGCAGATGGCTGGCGTGTTGCCCAGCATCTTGGCGACCGCCTCCACCGCCTGCACCACGTTCTTCTTGGCCTTCGCCTGCGTATCATACGATTCGAGCTCGCGCAGCGCGATCGCCGCCAGGTTGGTCCCGGCCCAGGTGCGGAAATCCTTGGCGGTGATGTCTTCGCCGGTGATCTCCCGCAGATATTCGTTCACATCCTCCGAGCTGACCGGGTGCGGGGTATCTTCCTCGTCGAGATAATGGAACAGCTCCTGCCCCGGCAGGTCCTGCAACCGCGCCACGATCCGCGCAAGCCGGCGATCGTTCAGATCGATATGGTGCTCGCGCCCATGCTTCCCGCGGAAGTCGAAATGGACCTTTCCCCCGGCAACTTTCACATGGCGATTGCGCAGCGTGGTCAGCCCGTAGCTTCGGTTCGCCTTCGCGTACTCCTCGTTGCCGACGCGCATCAGCGTCGTCTCCAGCAGCCGGACCATCGCCGCCAGCACACGCTCGCGCGGCAACCCGCGAAGCGCCAGGTCCTGCTGCACGCGTTCGCGAATGCGCGGCAACACGCGTCCGAACAGCAGCATCTTCGCGTATTTGGAATCGTCGCGAACCTCTCGCCAGCGCTTATGATACCGGTATTGCTTGCGTCCCCGCGCATCCCGCCCGACCGCCTGCAAGTGGCCGTTCGGATCTGCGCAGATCCACACGTCCTCATAGGCTGGCGGGATCGCCAGCTTCTGGATGCGAGAAATCGTCTCCTCGTCGACGATCCGCGTACCATCCGGCGCGACGTAGCGAAAACCGCGCGAGGTCCGCATCCGCCGAATCCCGGGGCGGCGATCACTCACATACCGGAGATGCGCCGCTTTCGCGGCCTCCTTCATTTCCGGCGCCGGGGCGGGGCTTGGGGAGCTACCGGGAGATTGCGTGACGGACATGCGCCGGACGTAACGCTCGGCGCGTCCTCCGGCTGCATCACGGGTTTCTCAGCTTGGGTGCTACGGTTCCAGCCGGACGCCCTGCAAGCGGATCAGCCCATCTGGGACCTGCACGAAGCCTTCGACCGACCGCTTCATGCCGACGATGTTCTTTGGGTTCCACAGATAGACCAGCGGCATGTCCGTCCGTTCCTGCCGCCAAACCCCGCCGTACAGCGTTCGCCGCTGCGCCGGATCCGTGGTCAGCCGGGCATCGTCCAGTGCCTTGTCAACCGCCGGATTGGAATAATGCCCGTAATTGAATGTCCCCCCGGTGTGCAGGAACTGCCACATATTGCCGTCCGGATCAGACCGCCCGGACCAGCCGATCATGTAAGCCTGGAACCGGCCCGCATAGCCGGCCTGAAGGGATGACGCGAACTCCATCGCCTGGATCTTCACGTCGAACCCGGCCTCCTTCGCCATCGCCTGGATCACCTGCCCGGCCTGCTGCAAGTCGGGGTTATTGGGAATGGTGATCGTCACCGGAACAGGCACGCTGACGCCCGCCTGCTTCAGCAAGGCGCGGGCCGCTGCCACATCCCGCGCAGGCGGCTGCACCGATGCATCGTAATACGGCGAACTCGGCGGGTTCGCTTGCGCCACCGGCGCATACATGCCGTTGTAAACTACCTGGATCAGCGCCGTCCGGTCGATCGCCAGCTCGAACGCACGCCGCACCAGCGGGCTTTGTCCGATCACCGTCTGTGCCGCCGGCCCGTTGCCGGTGTTGAATGTAATGCCCTCGTACATGAGCGAGTCCTGCATCGCCAACTTCAGCTTCGGGTCGCGCTGCACTGCGGGCACGTCAGTCGGCAAGATCTGCTCCACCAGATCCAGCGCACCCGCCTGCAGATTGGCAAGCCGAACCGATGAATTCGGTGTTGGCAGGTACACCACGCGATCGAGATGGATCCGTCCAGCATTCCAGTATCCCGGGAAACGCTGCAACACGATCCGGTCCTGCGGCACGCGCTCGACAAACGAGAACGGGCCTGAGCAGACCGGATGCAGTCCGAACTTCTCGCCCTCCTGCTGCACGATCTTCGGCGGCAGCACCATGCCGGACCGGTCCGTCAATTGTGCCAGCAATGGCGAGTCGGGCGACTTGAGATCAAGCTCCACGGCTTGCGGATCGAGCACGTCGATGGCAACGATCGAATTGATTTCGCCCCGGCGCATGCTGCCCTTCACTGTCAGGGCACGCATGAGCGTGAACTTCACCGCCTCCGCATCCACCGGCTCGCCGTCCTGGAACCGCACACCCGGACGCAAGTGAATTACCAGGTGCGTCGCATCCTTGTAATCGTAACCAGTGGCAAGCTGCGGCACGATCCGCAGGTCCGGCGATATATCGAACAGCTTGTCGCACAATCCGGCGAATACGATCCGCCCCACATAGCTCGAGCCAAGAATCGGATCGAGCAGGTCGGGATCTTCGCGCAAGCCCACGCGCAATGTTTGGTCCTGCGCCATGGCAGGGTGCGCGCACATCGACAGCGCCAAGCCCGAAACCCAGCAGATGGCGGCGATGAAGCGGCGCATTGGCGCCTCCCTCTATTATCGCCTGCCATGATCGGTCCGCGGCATACCGCCAGTCCAGAGGCGACCGCCGCCCCTCCGCCCGCCGCGCTCTAAACGCCCGGCTACGGTGCTGCCCTGTCCCGTTCGATCGCGGCATTGATCACGGCACGGTCGACAACACCGCAGGGGCTGTCAACTCCTGGGAGGAATCGGCGGAACACGGCGAAGCGTTCCCGGCTCACACGATACAGCCGGCGCAACTCGGCCAGGGGGTCGGGGTGATCGTCAGCTCTGATGTCCAGGTCCGGATAAGGATCGCGCGTGCAGATCTTCAGTGCGGCGGATTGCTTGCCACGCCGATCTCCACCCGCCGCTTCGCCGGCTTCCATCGCTGCCAGCAGTCTTTCCGCAAGGGTGCCTTCGGCGGCGATGAACGCATCCCGCGTGCGCTCCACCACACTGGGCCCGGCCAGCATATTGCCGGCCACCGATACGTCTGCTCCGCGCACCGACCCAGCCCAGGCAACGCAGCCCGGCCCGGTATGCTGCGCAATCCGGCCCGATGCATCAAGAATATGGATCTGCCGCTGATCGGCACCGGCATCGTCCGAAGTCAGGGACTGAATGACAGAAGCCGGTGCTTCGCCGACGCGCAACTGTGGCATGGCCAGGAACGCGTACATCGGGTTGACGAGCGCCTGTGTGGATAAGGCCGCCACTCCGCCTTCGACATGCAGGCAAATGGCACCGGTCGCGAAGAAACGGGACGCTACGGCCGCCCCAAGCGCGCCGGTCTGCGTGTCCCGAGCCAGGATAGACCACGTCATCTGCGGATGATGCGGCGCGAGCGGCCGGCCCGCAAGCGCGGAGCCGCCCGCGCCATCTTCTAATCGCCGCTGATCGCCGTGCCATGGCTGCCGATCATCGCCAGCAGCTCTCGTCGCGTGTTGGAATCGTCGTGAAACGCGCCCAGCATCCGGCTGGTCACCATCGTCGCACCCGGCTTATGAACGCCGCGGGTCGTCATGCATTGATGCGCTGCTTCGATCATTACGGCGACGCCCCGGGGCTGCAGCACGTCCTGGATCGTGTTGGCGATCTGTGCCGTCAGCTTTTCTTGTATCTGAAAGCGCTTCGCATAAGCTTCGACCAGCCGGGCAAGCTTGCTGATGCCCACCACACGCCGGTGCGGAAGATAGGCGACATGCGCCCGTCCGATGATGGGGACCATGTGGTGCTCGCAATGGCTTTCGAGCCTGATGTCGCGCAGCAGCACAATTTCGTCGTAGCCGTCCGTTTCCTCGAACGTACGCTCCAGTATCGCCACCGGATCAAGCGCGTACCCGGCAAAGAACTCCTCATATGAACGCACGACCCGCGCCGGCGTATCCGCCAGCCCTTCCCGGGTTGGATCGTCTCCGGCCCATCGCAACAATGTGCGAACTGCCTCCTCGGCCTCTGCACGGCTCGGCCGCGCCGGCGAGGAGTCCTCTGCCCGGCTTCTGGCAGGGCTTGTGTCATTCACCTCGCATCTTCCCTTCGATGAATAAGGGCGGAACCCGGTCACTCGGATATGGGCGGATCGACGTGCCGGGCAAGACGGCGCCCAGCCATCAGTGCACGCGTCCACCTTGGTGCGGACTATCCAGGCTGAACGCCGGGATCGCCACGTCGAAATTTTCTCCCGATGCGGGAATGATCATATGATAGGCGCCCACCATGAACCCGGACGGAGTGTCGAGCGGCGTGCCCGACGTGTATTCGAAGCTCTCGCCCGGCTCAAGCAGCGGCTGCTCGCCAACCACGCCGGCCCCGTGCACATGCTGCGTTCGCCCGTTCGCATCGGTGATACGCCACGTGCGGCGCAGAAGCTGGACCGGCTCGCGTCCGTTGTTCTCGATCTTTACCCTATAAGCCCACACATAATGACCATCGTCCGGCTCGGACTGATCCTCAAGGTAAAAGGACCGGACGGAAATGCGGATCCCTCGGGTTGTTTTCACGTAGTCCGCGGCCATCGTCGAATTGCTTCACCGGTTGCGGAACGTCTTGCGCCAACATCTCATTCATCCTTCTGATGCGCCGATTTGTCCAGATGGGTGGCAGGCACAGCCTTATTTGGCTGCCAGCGGCGCGGACGCTGCGCCGACCCTGGCCCTGAGCGCGCGATCGAGATCGCCGATCAGGTCCGCCGGATCTTCCAGCCCCCCCGACAAGCGGATCACGCCATCGGCAATACCGAGGCGGGCGCGTTCCTCGACGCCGATCCGCATATGGGTGGTGGTCGCCGGATGGGTCGCCAGCGATTTTGAATCGCCAAGGTTGTTGGAAATGGCGATCAGGCGGAACGCGTTCAGGCAATCGAACGCGGCGGCCTTGCCCCCCTTCACCTCGAATGTAACCACCGTGCCGCCGCCGCTCATTTGTGCACGGGCAAGCGCCTGCTGAGGATGATCCGCACGGGTCGGATACCAGACCTGCCGCACCTCCGGCCGCCCGGCGAGGAAATCAGCAATTGCCTCGGCAGCCCGGCAGCCCGCATCGACCCGCAGCGCCAATGTCTCCAGGCCCTTCAGCAGAATCCATGCATTGAACGGCGACAGCGACGGCCCGGTATTGCGGACAAAAGGTTGCAGCGTCCCTTCCACCCATTTCTTGGTCCCGAGCACCGCGCCACCGAGCACACGTCCCTGCCCGTCTATGTGCTTGGTGCAGGAATAGATCACCACATCCGCGCCAAGCGCGAGCGGTTGCTGCAAGATCGGCGTGGCAAACACATTGTCCACCGCCACGATTGCCCCGGCAGCGTGCGCCATTTCGGCGACGCTCCGCAGATCGGCCAGTTCCAGCATCGGATTGGACGGAGTTTCCACCAACACAAGCTGGGCCGGGCGCGACAGGGCGCGTTGCCACTGATCCAGGTCAGCGCCATCGACGAACTCGGTCGCGATCCCGTAGCGCGGCAACAGGGTGGAAACGATCCAATGGCATCCGCCGAACAGTGCCCGTGACGCCACGACGCGATCGCCGCTCTTGAGGTGCGCCAGCAACGTCGCGGAGACCGCCGCCATGCCGGTTGCTGTAGCGCGGCATGCTTCAGCACCCTCAATCGATGCGAGCCGATCTTCCAGCATCGCGATCGTCGGATTGGCAAACCGCGAGTACTGGTAATGCTCCACACCACCGGTGAACGTGGCTTCGGCTTGCTCGGCGCTGTCATAGACATAGCCGGAGGTCAGGAACAGCGCCTCGGCGGTTTCGCCAAAGCCAGTGCGCTGCACCCCATCGTGCACGAGACGGGTCGCCGGGCGAAATTGTGCGGGATTGGTTGACATCGTGTCTGGGCCCCTTTGCGTCATGGCCCGACCATCGAGCAGCTAAGCCTTTCACGGGCTTTCGCTGGCCTCTTTAGCGCGCTTATTTCACCTCGCCGCAATCCGGCCGGACAAATCACGAGGGTCGGCCACTACGACCGACTGTTTATCTACGCCGAACTGGATTGCACGGTCAACCCCGCTTCCGATGACCGACGACAAACCGCTCGGATGGGTGACTGAGATGATCCTGCCGGAGCTAATTCGGCGCGCGACGGGTAAGCACACAGAGCATGAGGCAGGAATTACTGCTTCTTTCCGAGTGGCGATTCTACATAGATCTGACCGAGCATTCTTAGCATTATGGCATTAGCTGTCACATTGCCGTCGACGGATAAAGTGAGATTGGTCCACACGATAAGCGTTACATCGTTGCCTGGAT
>DATDIC010000216.1:0-25020 GCA_036521275.1 Acetobacteraceae bacterium | reverse complement strand
GCGGACCAACTCGCGCGCCTTCTCGGCGTTGTCCAGCAGCACCTTTACCACCGTCGCGACGGTGACATGATCGTGGTCGGGATGCCAGCAATCGAAGTCAGTTACCATTGCAACGGTCGCGTAGCAGAGTTCGGCTTCGCGGGCCAGCTTGGCCTCCGGCATGTTGGTCATGCCGATCACGCTGCACCCCCAGCTCCGGTACAGTTCGCTCTCCGCCAGCGTGGAGAATTGCGGCCCTTCCATCACCAGGTATGTCCCGCCGCAGACAACCGGTAGCCCACGCCCTCGCGCCGCCGCTTCCAGCGTATCGCCCAGGCGGCTGCAGACCGGGTGCGCCATGGACACATGCGCCACCACACCCTCGCCGAAGAAGCTCTTTTCACGCGCGAAGCTGCGGTCGATGAATTGATCGACGATGACGAACGTGCCCGGCGGCAGCTCGGGCTTCAGACTGCCGACAGCCGATAACGACAGCACGTCAGTGACGCCCGACCGCTTCAATGCGTCGATATTGGCGCGGTAGTTCACATACGTGGGAGAGAGTGGATGCCCGCGCCCATGCCGCGGCAGGAAAACGCAGCGCACGCCGCCGAGTCGGCCGAACAGCAACGCATCGGATGGGGTGCCCCAAGGGGTTTCCACCTGCCGCCACGACGTATCTTCCAGTCCGGCGATGTCATATAGCCCGGACCCGCCGATGATCCCGATAACAGGTTCACTGACCGAGGTCATGGACCGTTATCGGCAAACCGCAGCGTGACAGCGGTCCTCAATGCACATCGGACCAGACCTTGCGCTTCAGCGCATAAGTCAGGCCCGTCATCAGCAACAGGAACAGCACCACCCGCACGCCGATCTGCTTGCGCTGCGTCATCTCTGGATTGGCGGTCCATTCCAGGTAGGTGACGACGTCGTGGGCCATTTGCGGCACGGTTGATGGCGTGCCGTCGGCAAACTGCACCAAGCCGTCGTGCAGCGGTGGCGGCATGGCGATCAGATTACCAGGGAAAACTTTGTTGTAGTATCTGCCGGCCGGCACATTGAAACCCTTGGGCGGGTCCGTGAACCCGGTCAGGATGCCATAGACGTAGTCGGCATGTCCTTCACGGGCATTGACGATCAGCGACAGGTCCGGTGGAAGCGCACCATTCATCGCCGCGCGGGCCGCCTGCTCATTGGCAAATGGCGAACGGAACTGATCCGCCGGAGTCGCCGGACCTTGGATTGGCTCGCCCTGATCGTTGACGCCCTTGGGCACCTGCACGGACGCCGCGATCGCCTTGATCTGCGCCTCGTCCAGCCCGATCCCGGCAAGATCGCGATAGTGCAGCTCTTTCATCGAATGGCAGTTGCTGCAGACGTTGTAATAGACCCAGAACCCTCGTTGGGCAGCCGCGAGATCGAAGCTGCCGAACAGGCCGTCGAAGCTCCAGCGCTCATTGGGAAGGGGCGCCGATTCCTCCTGTGCGAGCGCCTGACCCGCCAGCAGAATCACGGCGGCCAGCGCGGCCAGGACTATGCGCATCGGCCGCATCACGCCTTCTCCATCGGCTTCGCGGCGGCACCGGAGGGCAGGGGGCCGCCACCCCCACCCAGCACAGCGCGGCTGATGCTTTCCGGCAACGGAAGCGGCCGTTCGAGCACGCCCAGCAATGGCAGCAGCACCAGGAAATGGAAGAAGTAATACAGCGTGCACAGCCGGCCGATCGGCACCCAGAAGCCGAGCGGCGGGTGCGCGCCGACGAAGCCGAGTACGATCACCGACACTACCCACAGCCAGATGACCTGCCGGAAGATTGGCCGGAACCGCGCGCTGCGCACCGGGCTGGTGTCCAGCCACGGCAGGAAGAACAGCACGAGGATCGAGCTGAACATGATGCACACGCCGCCCAGCTTGTCCGGCACCGAGCGCAGCATGGCGTAGAACGGCAGGAAGTACCATTCGGGCACGATGTCGTTCGGCGTTTGCAGCGGATTGGCGGCGATGAAGTTGTTCGGATCACCCAGCAGGTTGGGCGCGAAGAACACGAACAGCGCCCAGAAGATCAGGAACGCGCAGACGCCGACGCTGTCCTTGCTCGTGTAGTAAGGATGGAACGGCACCGTGTCCTGCGGGCTTTTCACGTCGATGCCTAGCGGGTTGTTCGACCCGGTGATGTGCAGGGCGAACACGTGCAAGCCCACCACGGCAATCAGGATGAACGGCAGCAGGTAGTGCAGCGCGAAGAACCGGTTGAGCGTCGGGTTATCGACGCTGTAGCCGCCCCACAGCCAGGTGACGATGCCATGTCCGATCACCGGGAAGGCGGAAAACAGGTTGGTGATGACGGTGGCGCCCCAGTACGACATCTGCCCCCAGGGCAGCACGTATCCCATGAAGGCCGTGGCCATCATGAGCAGCAGGATGATCACGCCCAAAATCCACAGCAGCTCCCGCGGGGCCTTGAACGACCCGTAGTACATCCCGCGCAGGATATGGATGTAGGTCACGATGAAGAACATCGAGGCACCGTTCTGGTGCACGTAGCGGATCAGCCAGCCGTAATTCACATCCCGCATGATGTGCTGCACGGAATCGAACGCCAGATCGACGTTCGGCTGATATTCCATCGCCAGAAATATGCCGGTGACGATCATGATGACCAGGGTCACCACCGCAAGCGCGCCGAAGTTCCAGAAATAGTTGAAGTTCCGCGGGGTCGGGAATGCGGCGTATTCCTTGTACATCATGGACGGGATCGGCAGGCGCGAGTCGATCCATGCAAGCAAGGGGTTTTCGAACTGGCTCTTGTGCAGACCGGCCATGGGATCCTCATCAGCAGGCTGACCGGCGACGGCCGATCCTGGAGCAGGACGCGTTTTGCAACGCACGGCACTTGTGTGCAAGGTCAGCCGCGCGCCGGCAATCCGCTACCCCGCAATCCGGCCGTGAACAAGCCTATGGCAGAATGCCGGAACAAGATCGTCCTCCACACGCGGCGCTGAAGCCACACGCCCGGGCCTGGTTCGAATCGCTGCGCGACCGGCTGTGCGCCTGCTTCGAGGCAATCGAACAGGACGTTGGCGGCAGCGACCAACCACGGGATCAACCGGGGGACCAGCCGGGGCGCTTCGTCCGCACGCCCTGGGACCGGCCCACGCCGGATGGCACCCCCGGTGGCGGGGGCGTGACGAGCGTCATGCGCGGCCGGGTATTCGAAAAGGTCGGCGTGAACGTATCCACAGTCTGGGGAGAATTTTCGCCGGAATTCCGCTCCCAGATTCCCGGCGCCGAGGAGGACCCTCGGTTTTGGGCCAGCGGGATCAGCCTGGTCGCGCACCTGCGCAGCCCGAACGTGCCGGCGGCGCACATGAACACGCGCATGCTGGTGACCACGCGCGGCTGGTTCGGCGGCGGCGGCGACCTGACGCCGATGCGGCCGGAGACGCCGCAGGCGCGTGAAGACGCGGCGGATTTCCATGCCGCCCTGCGCGCCGCCTGTGACCGGCACGATCCCGGCTATTATTCGGCCTTCAAGGACTGGTGCGACCGGTATTTCTACCTGCCGCACCGGGGCGAGGCCCGGGGCGTCGGGGGGATTTTTTACGATCATCATTTCAGCGGCGATGCGGCGGCCGATTTCGCCTTCACCCGCGACGTCGGACTGGCGTTCCTGGACGTTTTCCCGCGGATCGTCCGACGACGCATGCATACGCCATGGACGGACGCCGACCGCGAGCAGCAGTTGATCCGCCGCGGCCGCTACGTGGAATTCAACCTGCTGTACGACCGCGGAACTCTGTTCGGGCTGCGCACGGGCGGCAACGTGGAGGCGATTCTGATGAGCCTGCCGCCCGAGGTGAAGTGGCCATAACGCCAGACCCATCATTCCAGCGCAAAGCGGGAATCCAGGTCCCCGGATTTCGGAGGCAGATCGGGGCGCCTGCCGGTCAGGCCGGCACGCTGGCCCGGACCGGCGTGTCCTCGCTGGTCAGCACGGCGGTGACGTGCTCGGCGTCCAGCACCGGGGATTGGTCCAGCAGGAAACAGGACGCGGCGCGGCGCGTCTCCGTCTGAAACAGCGGCGGCGGCGCCTCCAGGCAGCGCGGCATCATCGCCGGACAGCGGTCGGCGAACCTGCACCCACCCGGCGCGAAGGAACGATCCAGCGGCTCCTCGGCCGACCAGTCTCGCACGGTGCTGACCTTCGGGATCGCACCGACCAGCAACTGCGTGTACGGGTGCCGCGGGTGCTTCACCACCAGTTCCACGTCGCCCGCCTCGGCGACGGACGCGCGATAAAACACCAGAATCGTATCGGCGATCTGATAGGCGGTCGCCAGGTCGTGCGTGATGTACAGGATCGAAATGCGCAATTCCTCATGCAGCTTGCGCAGGCTGCCCAGGATGGTCGCCCGCAACGACGCATCCACCATGGAAACCGGCTCGTCCGCGACGATCAGCTTGGGACGCAGCAGCAGCGCGCGCGCCACCATGATCCGCTGCCGCTGCCCGCCGGAAAGCTGGTGCGGATAGCGGCCGAGGATTTCCTCCGGCCGCAGGCCCACCGCACGCAGTGCCTCCTCGATCAGCCGGCGCCCTTCGGCGCGCGATGATGCCAGACGAAACTTCCGCACCGGCGTGGTGAGCACATGGTCCACGCGGTAGAACGGATTGTAAACCTCGTACGGGTCCTGGAAGATCGCCTGCACGTCATGGCGGAACGCTCGGCGTTCGGCCCCTGACAGGGTATGCAGATTGCGGCCCTTGTACAGCACCTGCCCTTCGGTCGGCTCGATCAGCCCCAGCAGCAGGCGGGCCAACGTGGTCTTGCCGCTGCCGCTCTCGCCGACCACGGCGATGATACCCGGCCGCGCCGGATCCACCGCGAACGAGAACGGCTCGAGCGCCATCTTCCGCTCGCGGCCCAGCACCCCGCCGGGGAAGCTCTTGCTCGCCCGGCGCAATTCCAGCAGCGCCGTCATGCCAGGTGGCACGCCGCCGTGGCATCCGGTCCCATCGCCCGGACCTCGGGCTTTTCGACCAGGCAGCGCTGCATCGCCATCGGACAACGCGGATGGAACGCGCAGCCGGAGGGCAGCTCGCGCAGCAGCGGCGCCAGCCCGGGGATGCCGCGCAGGCCGCCCTTGTGTTCCAGCGACGGCAGGCTTTCGATCAGCATCCGCGTGTACGGATGGCGCGGATTGGTGATGATCTCGCGAATCGGCGACACCTCCACCAGCCGACCAGCGTACATGATTCCCAGCCGGTCCACGAATTGCGCCATCAGCCCCATGTCGTGACCCACCAGGATCACCGCCGCGCCCAACTGTGCCTGCACGCGCCCCAGCGTCTCCATCACCTGCCGCTGCACCACTACGTCCAGCGCGCTGGTCGGCTCGTCGGCAATGATTACTTTCGGGCGCAAGCAGATCGCAATGGCGATGCAGGCGCGCTGCTTCATGCCGCCGGATAATTCGTGCGGGTACATCTCGGCGACCTGTGGCGGCAAGCCGACTTGCGCCAGCAGTTCGCGCACCCGCGCCACGGTCTGTCCGCGCGACAGCTTCTCGCCATGGTCCGCCAGCGCGTCGGCGATCTGCTGACGGATCCGCACCACCGGGTTCAGCGAGTTCATCGAGCCCTGCGGCACCATGGCGATGCCGGCCAGCCGCAGGCGCCGGATCGCTTCGTCGGACAGCCGCGATAGCAGCGTGTCCTCCAGCCAGACCTCGCCGCCTTGGATGCGTCCGGGCGGCTTGATCATGCGCAGGATCGCCAGCGCCATGGTCGACTTGCCCGAACCCGACTCGCCGGCGAGTCCGAAGCGCTCGCCGGGACGGAGGGAGAAGCTGACCTGATCCACCGCGTGCACGGCGCCGCGCGGATGGTCATAGGCCACATCCAGCTTTTCGACACGGAGAACCTGGGCGCTCATTACACTGCCCGCCGCAGCCGCGGATTGGCGATCTCGTCGAGTCCCACCGTCAGGAAGAACAGGCCGAGGAACACCAGCACGATCACCACCAGCGGCGCTGTCCACCACCACCACCAGCCATTGATGATGGCCGCGTTGAAGAACACCCAGTAGAGCGTCATCCCCAGGTCGGGTGCTTCAACCGGACCAAGCCCCAGCACCTCCAGCCCGACCGACGCCAGGATCGCGGCCGAGACACTGCTGACCAGCGTGGCCGCCAGGTAGGGCAGGAGGTTGGGCATCAGTTCGCCGAAGATGATCTCCGGTCCGCTCATACCGTTCAATCGTGCGATCTCCACGTAGCCACGCCCGCGCAGCGTCAGCACCTGGGAGCGGATTGTGCGTGTCGGGCTGAGCCAGGCCAGCGACGCCACCACGATCGCCATCTGATCGACCGTCAGGCTGCCCTTCAGCGACACGGCAATGATGATCAGCACGAGCAGCCCAGGGATCGTCAACCCGATATCGGCGATGCTGCGGATGACGGTATCGACGATTCCGCCGTAATAGGCTGCGGTGAAGGCCAGCACCGCGCCGATGCCCACCCCCAGGATGCCGGCAATGAAGCCGATCCGCAGCGTCAGCGGCGTACCCGCCACCATCACTGCCAGCAAGTCGCGGCCCTGACGGTCGGTGCCGAATGGATAATCCCATGATGGCGCTTGCAACGCCGGAACCGAAAGCGGCTGGGCGTTGCTGGTGTCCACCATCAGGGCACCCACCACCATGAATATGACCAGGATGCCGAGCAGCACGATCCCGACCACCAGAGAGGTATTGCGGCGCAGATAGCGGAACATCGCCGTCTAGGTCCGATGATAGGAAATGCGCGGGTCGAGCCAGGGATAGCAGATGTCCAGCAGGAAGGTCGCAAAGCCGAGCGCGACGATCACCGTGAACACGATGCCCTGGATCAGGAAGAAGTCGTTCTCCTCGATCGCCTGGAACAGCAGCGCCCCGATTCCGGGATAGCCGAAGATCGCCTCCACTAGCACGGCGCCGGACAGGATGGTGCCCAGCGCCAAAGCGAGGCCGGTGGTCTGTGGCAGGATGGCGTTGCGCATGCAGTATCGGGTGAAGATCGTGGAGCTGCGCAGGCCCTTTGCCTCGGCGAAGGTGACGTAATCCTCGCCCATCGTCGTGACCATCATGCCGCGCATCGCCAGTGCCCAGCCGCCGACCGACACCAGCACGATCGACAACGCGGGAAGTACCGCATGCCGCAGGATGTCGAACACGAAAGTCCAGGTCAGCGCCGGGTTGGCGCCGGCGCTGTAGCCGCCGAAGATCGGCAACCACTGGAACTGGAAGGCGAACAGCCACATCAGCACGAGGCCGAGCAGGAAGAACGGAATGGCGTGCAGCGCCCATAATGGCGGCATCAACCAGCGCATCCAGCGCGGTGCGCCCGGCCAGGCCAGCAATGCCCCGAGCACCGTGCCGGCGGCAAACGAGAACAGGGTGGTGAGGCCGAGCAGCCCAACGGTCCAGGGCAGGGCTTCGCCGATCATGCCGACAACGGTGCGCGGATAATTGGCGATCGAATAGTTCAGATCGCCGTGCGCGACATCGTCGATATAGGTCAGGTACTGGCGCCACAGCGGCTTATCCAGCCCGAACCGCTTCTGGTACACCTTCACCATATCCTCGATCCCGGCATGCACGTAGCCGCCGAGCGAAGCTTCCTCCAGCAGCTTGGTGCGCACCGGGTCCTGGCCCGACAGTTTCGGCAGGAAGAAGTTGAGCGTCGCCGCCAGCCAGACGATGACCAGGAATACCAGAAAGCGGCGGACGATGTAGATCGCGTGCATCGTGCCTCAGGCCGGCTGCAGGTTCCACATGACCAGCGGAAACGTAAGGTGCCACGAGGCGCCGTTGATGTATGGATTGTCTGCGGTCGGCCAGTTCTTCCAATAGGTGGTGTTCATCGGGATGCGATGATGGTTCTGCACCAGTTGGATGTCCGGCAGGTCCGGCAGCCAGATCTCCATCGCCGCGTGGAACAGGTCTTTCAGCTTTTCGACGTTCTGCGGGTCGGTCACATAGACCTCATCGACGATTTTGTCGAAATCCGGGTTTTTCCAGCGGCTGAAATTCACCAGGTGCGCGCCTGGAACCGCAATGCTCTTGCCCTGATACAGCCGCAGCGTGTCGTACGGTTCGCGGATGCTTCCGCCGTGCCCATAGATGGAACCGGCATACTGGCCTTTCTGGAAGCGGTCGTTGAAGTCCGGGGGCAAGGTCAGGCTGGCCTCTACGCCATGGCGGCGCAGCATTTCCGAGACCACGGGGCCGATTGCGGGGCCGAATGTGCCGAGCGGCGCACTGATGATCTCCAACGTCAGCGGTTTTCCGTCCGGGCCGGTCCATTTGCCGTTCTGCTTGCGGAATCCGGCGTCCGTCAGCAGCGCATCGCCCTTCTTCGGGTCGAATTCCAGCGTGTTGTATTTGGCGAGCAAGTCCTTCACGGCGTCAAAATACGGCAGCAGCGGCTTGTACGGCGGCATCGGCAGCGCGGACACCTGCGAGGCGCCGAGGAACCCGACCTCGACGATCTGGTTTCGATCGATATAGTAACTGAGCGCCCAGCGCACGTTCCTGTTGTCGAACGGCGCCATCTCGTTGTTCACATAGAGCGACAGCGGCCACCAATCGACATAGCCATAGGGCGGCTTCTGGCCGGTATGCGTGATGATCTTCGGGTTGCCGCGAAACATCGTCGGAAAGCTGGCCGGCAGCATGTCGTAGGCGGTGTCGGATTCATTGGTGATCATTGCCTGCGCGGTCTGCTGCTCGCCGGTATTGGGCAGCCAGATGCTGCGCCGGATCTGCGGCATCGGCGCCAGCTTCTGTTCGGCCGCCCACCAAGCGTCTCGCCGTTCGAATATTTTCTGCGACAAGGTGGCGTCAACCACTTTCCATGGGCCGGTTGTCACCGGCCAGCCCTTGCCGATGTCGAAATGCTTGAAGCTGGTCCAGTCCTGACCCTGGAAGATGTGTTTCGGTACGATGTAGACGCCGATATCGTATTTGTAGGTCACGAAGAAGAAGAAGCGCGGCGAGGGGATCTTGAACTTCAGCACCACCGTGTTCGGATCGGTGACGGTGGCCTCATCGAGCGCCTGGTTTACATCGACGCCCCATTTCACCTTGGGTCCGAGATCACGCAGCGCGTTGAACGTGTATGCGACGTCCTCCGCACTGAACGGCGTGCCGTCGCTCCATTTGACGCCCTGCCGCGTCTTGATGGTCAGTTGCCGGAAATCCGGCGTGAACTGATAGCTCTCGGCCAGCCACATGTACCATTTGTCGGCGAAGGCGCTGTAGTAAGCCAGCGGTTCGCAGATGATGTTGGGACCGTTTTGGTGGTTGGAGCCGATGGAATATGGGTTCCACAGCGCATAATCGACCCAGCGCCCGTCCCGGCCGCCGTTCTTGATCAGGATCAGCGTCTGATTGCGTGGGATCGTCGTCTGTTGCGCCGCGGCGATGCCGGCCGGCAGCATCGCCGCCGCGCCGGTCGCCAGCCCCGCCTTGAACACGTCGCGGCGGGGCAGGGCCAGGCCGGTCACGGGCGCCTAGGCCCCACTCGGTTGCACGTTCCACAGCACGAGATTGTACGTCAGGTGCCAGGACGCGCCGTTGATGTAAGGATTGTCCTCGGTCGGCCAGTTCTTCCAGTAAGTGAGGTTCATCGGGATGCGGTGATAGTTCTGCACGAGCTGGATGTCCGGCAGATCCGGCAGCCAGATCTCCATTGCCGCGCGGAACAGGTCCTTGAGCTTTGCCACGTCGTTCGGATCGGTGACGTAAACCTCGTCCACGATCTTGTCGTACTGAGGGTTCTTCCAGCGGCTGAAATTCGCCGCATGGGCGCCGGGCACGGCAATGCTCTGGCTCTGATAGAGGCGCAGCGTGTCATAGGGTTCGCGGATGCTGCCGCCATGCCCGTAGATCGAGCCGGTAAATTCGCCCTTCTGGAACCGGCTGTCGAAATCGGGAGGCAGGTTGAGGCTGGCGGTCACACCGTGCCGCTTCAGCATCTGCGACAGCACCGGGCCCATGGCGGCGCCGGACGCACCGAAGCCGATGATGTCGAGAGTGAACGGCTTGCCGTCCGGCGCTTCCCACATCTCGCCTTTCTTCTTGAAGCCCTTTGCCTGCAGCAGCGCGTCGCCCTTCTTCGGGTCGAACTCCAGCGTGTTGTATTTGGCGAGCAGGTCCTTCACGGCATCGAAATAGGGCAGCAGCGGCTTGTAGGGCGGCATCGGCAGCGAGGAGACGGTTTCGGCGCCGAGATAGGCGACGTCGATGATCGTCTTGCGGTCGATGTAGTGGCTGACCGCCCAGCGCACGTCCTTGTCGTCGAACGGCTTGACCTCGTTGTTGACGTAGAGCGACAGCGGCCACCAATCCTCGTAGCCCCAGGGCGGCTTCTGTCCGGAATGGGTGGTGATCTTCGGGTTCTGCCTGATCACGGTGGGGAAGGTGGCGGGCTGCAGCGCGCCGCCGAAATCCACCTGGTTGGTGATCAGCGCCTGGGCGGATTCCTGTTCGGCCACGTAAGGAAGCCAGATGTTGCGCAGGATCTGCGGCATCGGGGCGAGCTTCTGGTCTGCCGCCCACCAGGAATCCCGCCGTTCGAATACTTTCTGCTGCAGCGAGGATTCCGCGACCTTCCACGGCCCGGTCGTGACCGGCCAGCCCTTGCCGATGTCGAACGCCTTGAATGCGGCCCAGTCCTGGCCCTGGAAGATGTGCTTCGGCACGATGTAGATGCCGATGTCGTATTTATAGGTGGCGAAGAAGAAGAACCGCGGCGACGGGATCTTGAACTTCAGCACCACCGTGTTCGGGTCGGTCGCGGTTGCCTCGTCCAGGGCCTGGTTGACATCGACGCCCCATTTCACCTTGGGCCCGAGGTCGCGCAGGGTATTCATGGTGTAGGCGACGTCTTCGGCGCTGAACGGCGTGCCGTCGCTCCATTTGATGCCCTGGCGGGTCTTGATCGTCAGTTGCTTGAAGTCCGGGGTGTACTGGTAGCTTTCTGCCAGCCACATGTACAGCTTGTCGGCGAACGCGCTGTAATAGGCCAGCGGCTCATAGATCAGGTTCGGCCCGTTCTGGTGATTGGCGCCGATCGCGTACGGGTTCCACAACTGGTAATCGACCCAGCGGCCATCGCGGCTGTTGATGCCGATCAGGATCATTGTCCGGTTGCGCGGGATTGTCGCCTGCTGCGCCCCGGCAACGCCGGCCGGCAGCATCGCCGCGGCGGCCACGGCGGCCCCGCCCTTCATCAACTCGCGCCGGCCGGCGCGCAGTTTAGTTTCGGTCATCGCCCGTTTCCCCTGAACCGCTATTTTGGTCTCACCTCGACGGCGGTTGTTTGGCACCTTCGGGGGAGGGGCTGTCAAGCGCCGTTCCGGCAGATCAAGTTGGTTGCCGGAACCAGCACGGAGGCCCGGAAATGCCGTTCAACGAGTCACAGTTCGCCGTGGCGCTGGTCGCCGAGATGCCGGATGCGGTGGTGTACGCCGATCGGGACGGCACGATCCGGTTCTGGAACGGCGGCGCCGCCCGCATCTTCGGCTATACCGCGGCGGAGGCGGTGGGACAGTCGCTTGATCTCATCATTCCGGAAAGCCTGCGCGCCCGACATTGGGCAGGGTACCGCCAGACCCTGGCGAGCGGGCAGACCCGCTACGGCACCGGGGATCTGCTGGCGGTGCCGGCCCTGCGCCGTGATGGCGCGCGCATCTCGATCGAGTTCACGATCCTGCCGTTCCACGGTGCTGACGGCGCAATGAGCGGCATCGCTGCGGTCATGCGCGATGTCACGCGGCGGTTCGAGGAGACGCGCGCACTGCGGCGAGAGCTGGAAGTACTGCGGCGCGGGCGCGCATAAAAAGAGCCCCGCACCAGATGTGCGGGGCCCGAGGTGGCAGCGCGCCAGGACGAACATTTGCTGGCGGCGCGCTGCTGCTGGGGGAGGAAGCCAGCGAACAAAAGGGAAGTTCGGCTCCGATGCTGGCTTCTTCCCGGAAGGAATGCGGCGAAAATCTGAACATCTCGGTTATTGCCGCAACTTTCTGTGAGACCAACAGCCCATTCCCGTTCCCCGCCATCGCCGCCGGTCATTCCGTTTCCGTTATACCATTCCCGCTTACTCCCGTCATTCCCGCGACAGCGGGAATCCACGCGAAAAGCACGCAATTCCGAGGGTTTGGCTGGATTCCCGCTTGCGCGGGAATGACGAACACAGGTCACCCTCAGCGCGGCCTGACATGAGTCGATCATTAATGAAAGCTAGCCGCACGCTAACCATTTCGTGACGCATCGCCCGTAGCGTCACACCGGCGGCGCCATCCCGACGCGGTCTCGATTGTCACAGAAGGTGACGCGCGATGCGGACAAATCAGTCAGAAGCTCCAGCGTCCGCATGGGAGCTGGCGTGCTGGCGGCTTGCCATGGCCAGCGACGATCTGCGGCGGGCATGGAGCAGTTGGGTCAGCAAAGCGCCTGGCACCAAGTGGCTCAGCCGCCAAATCCGCCGATTGCGCCTGCTGCTGTGGTGGACCGTCACCCTGCAGCTTCCTCGGCATGCGGCCTGGTGGCTGCACGTGCGGCGCGCCCGCCGGCAGTCCACCCGCACGCTGGCACGATTGATCACCAATCCGGTCAGTCCAGCCGCGCTGCGGTTCGCCCCGGCAACGAAGCCGGTCGTCAGCATCCTGATCAGCAGCTACGGCAAGGTGGGATGCACGCTGCGCTGCCTTGCCTCGATCGCTGCGTGGCCGTCGCGCACATCATGCGAGATCATCGTGTTCGACGATGCGTCGGGCGATCCCGAACTGGTACTTCTGCAACTGGTGCGCGGCATCCGGCTGGTGGTCAATCCGACCAACCTCGGTTATCTGCGAAGCTGCAACGAAGCTGCGCGGCTGGCACGCGGAGAGTATCTGCTGCTGCTCAATAACGATACGCAAGTGCTGCCGGGGTGGCTCGACGCGCTGGTGGACCTGCTGCGTGCGCGCCCGGATGCCGGCGCCGCCGGATCGATGCTGCTTTACCCCGATGGACGGCTGCAGGAAGCGGGCGGTATCATCTGGAATGATGGTTCCGGATGGAATTACGGGCGCGGCGACGACCCCGAACGGCCGGCCTATAATTACGTGCGGGAGGTCGATTACTGCTCGGCGGCGTCGCTGATGGTTCGCCGCAGCGTGTGGACGCGGCTCGGTGGCTTCGACGAGGCATTCGTGCCTGCCTATTGTGAGGACAGCGATCTGGCGTTTCGCATCCGCGCCGATGGCCTGAATGTGCTGTACCAGCCGCGCTCACGCGTCGTGCACCTGGAAGGCGTGTCGCACGGCACCGATACCGGAGGCGGGGTCAAGCGGCACCAGCTCATCAATCAGCGACATTTCGTCCGCCGATGGGCGGAGAGCCTGGCGCGCGAGCATGCCGCCCCCGGCTGCCGTGTTTTGCGTGCACGCGACCGGGCAATGCAGCGCCCGGTCACGCTGGTAATCGATCATTACGTGCCGGAGCCGGACCGGGACGCCGGATCCTGCACCATGATGGGCATCATCCGCGCCCTGACGGACGCCGGTGCGGTGGTCAAGTTCTGGCCGCATAACCGCCGGCGCAGCCCCGGCTACACCGACGCTTTGCAGGAGATGGGCGTAGAGGTGCTGCATGGCCTCGAACCGTTCGACGAATGGATCGCCAGGAATGGGGCCGAGCTGGACCAGGTGCTGCTCAGCCGACCGGAGGTGGCGCAATTCTATCTCGGGCCGCTGAAGCGGCACAGCCCGGCAAGATTGGTCTTCTATGGGCACGACGTGCATTTCCACCGGCTGCGGCTACAGGCCGCAGCGACCGACGATCCCGCGGTCGGGCGCGATGCAGCCCATATGGAGCGGCTGGAACGCTGGATCTGGCGCAGCGTGGACACGACGCTCTACGCATCGGAGGAGGAGACAGCCATCGTTGCCGAGCTGGAGCCGGGTGCCTCGGTTCGCAGAGTAACGCCGTTCGGCTTCGCTGATTTCGCGACACCGCGCCCGCCCCCGGCTGGCCAGGCAATGTTGTTCGTCGGCGGCTTCGGGCATGCACCGAACGAGCAGGCACTGTTGTGGTTTGTAAACGACGTGCTCCCGCTGGTTCGGCAGCGGTGCGGGACTGTGCGGCTGCTGGTCGCCGGTTCGCGTCCGGGGCCGAATGTGCTGCGGCTGGCGCGCGCGGACATTTCGATTCTGCCCGATCTCAGCCAGGAGGCACTGCGAGGCCATTACGCTGCCGCCCGTGTGGCCGTTGCCCCGTTGCGATTTGGCGCCGGGGTGAAATTGAAGGTGGTGGAGGCGTTACGGGAAGGCGTGCCGCTGGTCACCACGCCGGTCGGCGCGCAGGGGTTGCCGGGGCTCGATTCGGTGGCCTCGATCGCAGCCGACCCAGCCGGCTTTGCCGATGCGGTGTGCCGGTTGCTGACCGACGATTTGCTATGGCAGCAGCGTTGCGCCGGGCAGTTGCGTTACGCGCGTGCACGGTTTTCCGAACAGGCAATGTGCCGCTCGTTCCAGGTCGGGCTTGGTCTCGCCTGGCCGACGCTCCAGCCGGTGGTCAGCGCCGCCTGAGCCTAAAACGGCGTGACGGCAAGCCGGCGAGAGGGACCATGAGGCACCGGGGCCACGATCGAAGCGCCTCGGCCAGGACCCCTTCGAAACGGCCGAATTGGACAATGTTTTGGATTCAACCCAGAACCGCAAGCGAATCATTTTCTTATTGACATCAATCAGGGGCGTCCCTTAACTATCGTTAAGGTGTTCTAAACACCTGCCTAACGGTGGCTTAACGATCGGTTGGGCCAGGCAGTGCATTCAGGAGGTTACGTGAGCAATATTTCTTTTTCGGCAACCCGCTGGTTCCGGCCCCTTGCCGGCGCAGTGATTGCAATCGGGGTGGCCGGCGCCGCGCAGACTGGGCATGCCGCAGTTTGCGTCAACACCACGCCCATTGTCCCGCCCGCCCAATCACAAGGGGCAGGCGCCGGGTGCGGACTGACGGCCACCAGCACCACCGCCCAGGTCGTTTTCGCGTATGTGTCCGCGGGTGATGAGGACACGCTGAGCCTGTTTGGCAACACCATATTCGACAACACGTCGTCCTCGCCTGGAGCGGAGGTTACCTTGACCGGTCTCACCCCCGGTGAGGCACTGCCGTTCGTGTTCTCGAACCTCAGCACGGGCCTGGTCTATACCAACGCGGAGCCTGCAACATCACCTGACGGTCTGCCGCACACCGCTTACGCGGAAACGCTGTCGCCCATCGACGTGAACTCTGCCGGGCTCTTCTTCAACGGGGATAGCCCGCGCACGCCGGTCGTGCTGGACCCCAGCGTGCCCGCGGCGATGAATGCGATCGACACCAATCCGGCGGACTGGCTGTTTATCGGGTTCGAGGATCTGACGTCCGACCAGGGTGGCGATTTCGATTATAACGATCTGATCTTCGCGTTCCACAACGTCAAAGCTCCACCGAGTGTCCCAGAGCCGGCGTCGCTGGCGCTACTCGGTACCGCTCTCGTGGGATTGGGAATGATCCGTCGCCGGCGCAGCTAAGCCATTCGTTCACGTCAGTGCGGAACCTCCAGCGGCGCCTTCGGGCGCCGCTTCGGTTTCCGGAGCGTGCGGTTGCCTTTTAGCTTATGCCAGATCGCATTGAGGGTGACCCACCCCGTCATGCCGGCGAAAGCGGGCATCCAGGCCAACTCGGATTTTGGGTGCCCGCCTCGATGCCCGCTTTCGCGGCGCTTTCGCTGGCATGACGGATCGTCCGGCTGGATGCCCGCTTTCGCGGGCATGACGGATCGTCCGGCTGGATGCCCACTTTCGCGAGCATGATGGATCGTCCCGCTGGATGCCCGCTTTCGCGAGCATGATGGATCGTCCCGCTGGGATGCCCGCTTTCGCGGGCATGACGGATCGTCCGGCTAGATGCCCGCTTTCGCGACGCTTTCGCGGCATGACGGATCGTCCGGCCGGATGCCCGCTTTCGCGGCATGATGGATCGTCCGGCTGGATGCCCGCCTCCGCGGGCGCGACGGAGCTGTCGCGGGCTCGACGGACCTGGAATGTTCATCCGTGCGGACCGGTATCAGTACACGACCAGTTCCCACATCGGACGATTGTCGCGGACCCGTTCGTAACCGAGGGGCGTCAGGTCGAGGGTACGATACCCGTCAAACCGGATCAGTTCAGATACCGCGCGGCCGGTGGCGGGGCCGTGCTGCACACCGTGGCCGGAGAAGCCGGCCGCGATGAGCAGATTGCTGATGTCGGGATGTCGGCCGATCACCGCGTTATGGTCGAGCAGACACATATCGTAATGACCTGCCCAGGCGCGCACCATCCGTAGCTGCTCAAGCGCGGGAATACGGTGTGCCAGTGCCGGCCAGACCGTGTCCTCGAGCTGGTCGATGTCCGGGTTGAAGTCCTCGCCAGGGTTCGGGTCGTGCTCCGCGGTGGGGGAGATGCCGGCAAGAAACCCCTCGCCCTCGGGACGGATCCAGGCACCCGTGGTGTCGAACATCAATGGCTTGCCGGCATTGTCGAGCGGCGCGCGCAGCACGAATACCGTGCGCTTGCGTGGCTCGATCGGCAGCGGCACACCCGCCATCGCGGCGACCTGGCCGGCGTGGCGGCCGGCGGCGATCACCACCTGGGATGGCTCGATGCGTTCGCCGCTCGCGGTACGGACCGCGGTCACAGTGTTGCCAGACAGGTCGATTGCTGCCGCTTCATCGGCCACATAGCGGGCGCCGCGGGCGATCGCCTCCTCTCGCACGGTGCGCAACAGGCTGTAGGCGTCGAACCAGCCCTCGTTGGCCAAGCCGAGCGTGGCGCAGGCGAGGTCCGCTGTGTTGATCCAGGGAAACTGCTCGCTGATCGCGGCGGGCCCGTCGAACAGGGCGACTTTTGCGCCTTGCTCCAGTTGCATCCGGCGATTGGCCTTGAGCTGATCCTCGCCGGCCGCGGTGGCGAGGATGAGGTAGGCGCGACGGACCAGCCCGACCCGTTCGGCCCGTTCCTCCATGAACTCGGCGCCGAAACGCGACATGTGCAGGTTCACCGGCAGAGAGAATTGCTGGCGATAGGCCGCGGCGGAGAGTGTGGTGGAGGCGAACTGGTAGGTGGGATCCCGCTCCAGCACGATGACGTCGGCGTGCGGCGCGAGAAAGAAGGCGGCGCAGGACCCGACGATGCCGCCGCCGATGATGACGATGGGGGCTGGCATGTGTCAGCGCACGGGGTGTTGAGCCGCGTCGGCGTAATGCCCGCCGACCCGAGTGAGGGACTCTCCTTCGTCATGCCTGCGCAAGCGGGCATCCACGCCGATGTCCCGATTGCACGGGCGGTCGCTGGATTCCCGCTTGCGCGGGAATGACGGGGAATGGGTCTGGCTTGCTACCCCCTGGGTTCGGGTCGATCTCCCAGCATTGCGATGTCTCATCGGAGCATTTTGCACCAACGTTTTGCGCAGGAAAAGTACGCTGATTTCACCGATTGGGTTCGTCCGCGCTGCGGTGGATGTGACTTCATAAACCCAGAACGGCTTCCTCTTCCGATTGCGCCGCTTCGGCTTGCAGGAACGCGAGCAATGGCGCCAGCATCCGATGCTGGCGCAGTGGTCTGTGGCGCAGCACGAAACACCAGGAGGCGGAGCGGGACAGGTCCGGGCGCAGCCTCACCAGGCGGCCAGCTTGCAGCTCCGGATCGATCAGCGGCGCGCGGCCGAGTGCCAGACCCGCACCGCCGACGGCCGCCCCGACCACTTGCGTGAAGCTGCTGTAGCGGACGATTTTCGGTTCCAGGTTGCCCGGCAGTCCGAACTCAGCCGACCAGGTGCGCCAGTCGATCTCCGGGCTGTCCTCGTGCGCTTCCTGCAACAGGCGGCATTCGCACACCGCCCTGGAGGCGAACGGATGCAGCGCCGGGCTGCAAACCGGAAACACCTGCTCGCGAAGCAGCACGACATCGTCGGAGCGCAGCGCGGTTTGCTTCACGTTGACGATGGCCAGATCAACAGCGTCCCGCGAAAGGCCCGGTTCGGTCTCTTGAATGGCGTTGATCGGCGTCTGCGGATGCCGGGCGGAGAATTCGGCCAGGCGGCGGGCCAGCCACATGGTGGAGAACGAGGGGTTGGCTGAAACCGTCAGCGGTCTGGGCGCGCCGCGGATCTCGGAACATGCGTCATGCAGCACAGCCAGCGCCTCGCGTGCCGCGCCCAGCAGGCGTTCGCCGGCCGGCGTGACGCTGATGCCTCCGACACCGGTGCTGCGCTCCAGCAACCGCACGCCGAGGCTGTCCTCCAGGCCGCGAATCTGGTGGCTGATGGCGCTGGTGGAGACATTCAGCTCCGTTGCCGCGCGCGCGAAACCGCCGAGACGGGCCACAGCCTCGAACGCACGCAGGGCCGGCAAAGGCGGAATGGCACGCATGTAAGGCGGGGGTTCAGCCCGCAGCCTCGGCTGCCCAGTGCGTCATCACCGCGCAGGCAGCGGCGAAATCCTCCATGCGCATCGCCTCGTGCGGGTTGTGACTGCCATTCTGGTTGCGGACGAACAGCATGCCGGCGGGAACGCCAGCCTGGGCGAACGCTGCCGCGTCGTGACCGCCGCCGGACGGCATGGCGCGATGGGGGATATTCAATGCCTCGGCGGCGCGCAGCAGGCCGAACTGCACGTCCTTGTCCATCGGGCTCGGCGTGCTGCGGCTTTCCTCGCCCAGCTCGAACTGAACGCCGCGGCGTGCCTCGATCAGCGGCACCAGGCGGTGCAGCTCGACGAACATGGCATCCACGCTGGCCGGCTGGACGCTGCGGATATCGAGCTGGAAACGGGCTTCGCCGGGAATTTTGGTGAAGCCGGCTTCGTCCGTGGTCGCCAGCACGCAGAACGTGCAGACGAGCTGATGGCCCTGAGTTTCCAGGGCCGCCCAGTGATCGTCCAACCGGTGCGCCAGCTCGGCCAGGGCGATGGCGGCGTCGCGCCGGAAGCGACGAGGCGTGGCGCCTGAATGATTATACTCCCCCATCACTCGTGCCGCCCGCAGCCGGCGCGATCCGGGAATGCCGGTGACGATGCCGACGGCGATTTCGTCTGCGTCCAACACGGGGCCCTGCTCGATGTGCAGTTCCAGATAGGCGGCGGTGTTGCCGGCGTTGAGCTTGCCGTCGCCCGTCCGCACCAGATCGGGATCGAACCCCTGGGCTCGCATGTGGTCCTCCAGCGTGCGGCCGCTGTCGAGGCGTCGGAGCGTCAGAGCCGCCGCAGGCAGGCGGCCGAGGGCGGCATTGCTGCCCGGATAGGAGGTCGGGAACCAGGCGCCTGCTTCCTCGGCGCGGATCGCCATCACCGTGATGTCGCGCGCGGGGCCGTAACCGGCGGCCTGCAATCCGGAAACCGTCGCCAATCCGGCAAGCACGCCGGCCGCACCATCGTAATTGCCGCCATGCGGCACGGAATCCAGGTGGCTGCCGAGGATGATGCGCTTTGCCGCGCGGTCCCGGCCGGGCAGGGTCATGTAGAGATTGCCGGCGGCGTCGGTTTCGGTTTCCAGGCGCAGCCCCTCGGCGGTGGCGCGGACGAGGTCGTGGGCAGCCTGCTCGCCGGGGCCGTAGGCTTCGCGGGTTATTCCGATGCCGTCGAAGCTCTTTTCGTGCAAGGCGGCGAAAAGCCGGACTGCGAGGTCGACATCAGGGGTGAGGTTGGCGCGCATGCGAGAGCTCCGAGGCGAACGGGCCAGCGTGGCGCGGCTATCGATATTCTGCAATCGGCCAGGATGCTGCCGATATTTCAGCGACTCGGGTCAGGCTGCATCCGGCGACGGCAGGCATGCTCACATGCCGAGCGCGCGACGGTACACGTCGAGCAGCGATTCCTGCTCCTCGATCTCCGCCGGTTCCTGGCGGCGGACGCGAATAAGCTGGCGCAGCACTTTCACGTCGAAACCGGCGGACTTGGCCTCGGCATAGATGTCCTTGATGTCGTTGCCGAGCGCCTTGCGCTCCTCCTCCAGTCGCTCGATGCGATCGACCAGGCTGCGCAGCCGGTCGGCGGCGATGCCGCCGGTCTCGGTCGTTGGTTTTTCCGCCAGCTTCAGAGCCATCGGTGCCGTCCCCGTCTGTGCATCGCGTGTCCCTGCCAGGGCAGGGGGCGGCGGAAATAGCGCCCGGGTGGAGTCCGGGTCAATGACCAGGATCGGTCTTGGCGAAGGCGGCTTTCTGGTCGGCGGACGCTTCCCTCTGGTACTTCGCCTGCCAGTCCTTGTAGGGCATGCCGTAGATGATCTCGCGAGCATCGGGATCGGACAGCGATACCCCGTGCTGCTCCGCCGCTTCGCGGTACCACCTGCTCAGGCAGTTGCGGCAGAATCCGGCGAGGTTCATCAGGTCGATGTTCTGCACATCTGTGCGCTCACGCAGATGCTCCACCAGGCGGCGGAATGCGGCGGCTTCCAGCTCTGTCCGCGTAGCGTCGTCGGTCGGCTGTGTGGTCATGATCGGGCCTCCTTCGCTGGGCGGAAGATGGCGCGTGCAGGGCGGGTTCGCCATAGTTGTCGGGCAGACGGGAGGGTAGCTCAGCGATGACCTGGGACGATGCGCGGGCACGCGTCGCTTTGCGGACGCTGTTCGATGCCGCCGTGGCCGCCGCGGACCCGCGCAAGGTGCTGCCTGCGCATCTGCCGCCCAAGCCGACCGGGCGCTGCGTGGTGGTGGGCGCGGGGAAGTCGGCCGCGGTGATGGCGGCCGCGCTGGAGGATGCGTGGCCCGGCGTGGCACTGTCCGGAACCGTGGTCACGCGCTACGGGCATGCGGTGCCGACGCGGCGGATCGAGGTGATCGAGGCGGCGCACCCGGTGCCCGACGCCAACAGCGAACTGGGCGCACGCCGGCTGCTGGAGCGGGTGCGCGGGCTGACGGCGCAGGACCTTGTGGTCGCACTGATCTCCGGCGGCGGGTCGGCGTTGCTGGCGCTGCCGGCACCCGGGCTGACCCTGGCCGACAAGCAGGCGATCAACCGGGCGCTGCTGGCCAGCGGCGCCAACATTACGGAAATGAACGCGGTACGGAAGCACCTTTCAGCGATCAAGGGCGGCCGGTTAGCCGCCGCCGCGGCGCCCGCGCGTGTGGTTACGCTTGCAATCAGCGATGTGCCGGGGGACGATCCGGCGGTGATCGCGTCAGGCCCCACGGTGGCCGACCCGACAAGCTTTGCCGATGCGCGGGACATCTTGGCGCGCTACCGGATCACGCTGCCGCCCACGGTGGCCGCGCGGCTGGCGCAGGAGCAGGACGAGACGCCCAAACCCGGTGGCCTGCCGGCCGGCGAATTCCACCTGATCGCAACGCCGATGATGGCACTGGAGCGGGTCGCGGAGGTGGCGGTGACGCTCGGGTTGCGGCCGGTGATCCTGGGTGACGCGCTGGAAGGCGAGGCGCGTGAGGCCGGCACGTTGATGGCGGGGATCGCGCGCAGTGTTCGGGCACATTCGCAGCCGGTGGCGCCGCCGGCGGTGCTGCTGTCGGGCGGCGAGACGACAGTGACGATCGGCAGCGGTTCGGCCGGGCGGGGCGGACGCAACACCGAGTTCCTGCTCGGACTGGCGGTGGCCCTGGGTGGGGCGACGGGGATCTGGGCGGTTGCCGGCGATACTGACGGGATCGATGGGACAGAGGACGCGGCGGGGGCGATCGTGACGCCGGATACGCTGGCGCGGGCGCGGGCTGCGGGGTTGGAGCCACGTTCGCTGCTGGCGCGGCATGATAGTTACACGCTATTCGATACGATCGGGGATCTGGTTCGCACCGGGCCGACGCTGACCAATGTGAATGATGTGCGGGCGGTACTGGTCGGCTGATCCCACTTTGGGGGCCGTCGTGAAATAGCAGAATCAACCGTCATTCCCGCTTTCCGCGGGAATGACGAAGGTTGGCCGTCCTCGATACGGTCTGGTACCACATCCACCGGGACGTTATACGGTACATCGGAGGCGTACGGCGGCAACGGCGGATCGAGTAGCGGCAGCGCCGTCGGTGCGGTCGGCGGCGCGCAAGATGAGTGGCGCCAGGCGTCACGCTCCCATCGCGGCGAACACCTGATCGGGCCGCGGGATCGGCGCAACAGCCCCATAGCCAGTGCATTTCAACGCGGCGGCGACGTTGGCATAACGCGCCGCCCGCTCGGGATCATCGCCGCCGAGGATGCGGGCCAGGAAGCTGCCGCAGAACGTGTCGCCCGCGCCGGTGGCATCGATCGCCTTCACCGGATGCGCGGGAAGCCGGATGCGTCGGTCCGGGGTGGCGAAATAAGCACCCGCCTCCCCCATGCGCAGCACGACGACCTTCGGTCCAAGTCGCAGGTAGTAGTCCAGGATCGCATCCGGATCGGTGACATCCAGCATCGCCAGCGCGTCGTCGGTGCCGGGAAACACGAAATCGGCCATGGCGATGGCGGCATTCATCACCGCGCGGGCACGTGCCGCCGGCCACAGACGCGGCCGGTAATTCGTATCGTACGCAATCCGGCCCCCGGCCTGCTTTACCAGCTCGATCGCCGCGAACACCGCGTCGGCAGCGGTGGTAGAGATTCCCTGGCTGATGCCCGACACGAAGAACATCCGCGCCTGCCGCAGTGCGTCGCGCGGCAGATCATCGACGGCATAGGCGGACGGCGCGGAGTTCTGGCGGTAATGCAGGAACGAATGTCCCTGCTCCCCGTGGAACACGAAATACACACCTGTCAGGTTCCGGTCGGTGCGCACCACGGTGGACGCATCCACGCCTTCTCGCGCCCACAACGCCATGAAGCTGTCGCCCACGAAATCGCGGCCGAGCTTGGTGACATAGCCGACCCGCGCCCCGTTCCGGGCGGCCGCGATCGCGGCATTGGAGGTGTCGCCCCCGTGTCCCTCCAAATACACACGCCTGCCATCCGGTTGCACCGGCAACTGGTTGAATTCCAGCATAGGCTCGCCCATGCACAGCAGATCGACGGCCATTACGGGACGCCCAGCACCTGGCGCGCAGCAGCCTGGATGGCGGCACGATCGCCGGCGGCGATGCGGGATTCGTCGACCAGCGCACCGCCGATCCCGACAAACGCGGCGCCGGCGGAAAGATAGGCACCCACGTTGCCGGGCTCGACGCCGCCGGTCGGACAGAACGCCACATCGGGGAACACGCTGCGCAGGGCACGGATATGCGCCGGGCCGCCGACCGACGACGCCGGAAATATCTTCACCGCGTCCGCACCGGCGTGCCGGGCGGCACGGACCTCGTTGGGTGTGAGCGCCCCCAGCATCAATGCGGCCCCGGCATCGCGACAGGGAGCCGCCAACGTATCGTCCACCCACGGGGCGACGATGAATCGCGCGCCGGCGGCAAGGCAGGTTTCCGCCGTGCGCCGGTCCGGCACTGTGCCGGCGCCAACCAGCAGCCCCTGATCCGCTGCGAGTTCGCGGATCAACGCCGGTGCATCGGGGATGGTCATGGTGATTTCGAAAATCATGATGCCGGCGTCGCGCAGCCACTGCACGGCGGTGGCGGCATGTGCAGCGGAGCGGGTCCGCAGGACAGGAACCACCCGCGCGGCACGGAACCGGTCGAGCAACTGCTGCGACGACACCGGGCGACCCTCAGCCGGCGCCGAGCAGGGCAGGGGAGGGGCGTGTCACAGCGGATCCCACGAGAACACCTCGCCCGACCGGTCGAGCGGCATGAACGACGGCTTCAGCGCCGGCAAGGCGTGCTCCGCGATCGCTTCCGGCGTCCATCCTTCGGCCCGATGCACATAGCGGACCGGCCGTGGCGAGCTGAACAGGATGATCTCGTGCATGCGCGTGCCGAACACCTGGCCGCTGACCTCCTTCGCCGCATCGGAGGCAAGGAACACTGCCATCGGCGCGTTCTTGTCCGGCGTCATGGCTTGGATCTTCGCCACCCGCGCCTGCTGCTCCGGCGTGCTGGCGGGAATCGAGCTGGTCATCCGGCTCCAGGCAAACGGTGCAATGCAGTTCGACCGCACATTGTAGCGCTTCATGTCCAGCGCGATCGACTTGGACAGTGCAGTGATGCCCAGCTTGGCGGCGGAGTAGTTGGCCTGCCCGAAATTGCCGATCAGTCCGGACGTGCTGCTGATATGCACGAAGGCGCCGCTTTCCTGCTTGCGGTAATGCTCGGCGGCGGCCCGGCTGACGAAGAAGCTGCCGTTCAGGTGCACCCCGATCACCGACAGCCAGTCATCCGCCGACATCTTGTGAAAGATCACGTCGCGCAGGATGCCGGCATTGTTCACCACGACATCGATGTGGCCGAAATGATCCAGCGCGGCCTGCACGATCTTCTGCGCCGACCCCCACTCCGCCACCGAATCCGTGCTGATCTCAGCCCGCCCGCCGCGCTGCTCGATGATCTGCTTGGTCTGCTGGGCCGGACTGGCGGACTGGCCTTCGCCGGAGAGGGAGGCGCCGACGTCGTTGATGATCACCTTCGCCCCAGCGAGTGCCATCATGACCGCTATCTCACGGCCGATGCCGCCGCCGGCGCCGGTGACCACCGCGACCTTGCCGTCCAACATGCCTGACATCGAGCGTTTTCCCTCCAAGCTGCGACTTGCCCGACGTTACGCGGCTGGCGAGGGGTTGTGAACCGGCTTCTCACCCGGAGACACTTACGGGCAACGACGACGGACGGCTGGGCACGCGCTCAGCGGCCAATTGGTATCGTAGGTCGCCATATCAGACGTAACGACATTCAAGCGTCGGGGGAAACCGAGCTTTGGTATTCTCTCAAATGAGCGGATACGTCCATCCGTTGATGCAGGATGCGCAACCACTTCAATCAGTCCGTCATCAACAACGCGCCCGATCAGTACTTCTTTCATCCTCTGTGCTTCCGCGTCTCCGATGTCGTCCATGGCGCGGATGATCCGTTCGGTCTTGATGATCGGCGCGCAGGCAGCAGCCCGATCGCGTCGAGGTCGTTGGAGGCCGTCGCAGAG
>DATDIC010000215.1:0-4510 GCA_036521275.1 Acetobacteraceae bacterium | reverse complement strand
GCCTGCTCCTCGGCGGCGACGCCGGGCGCCCCGATCCTGTGGCAGGCGGGGATCACCAATATCTGCACGGCGTGCACGGCGCCGGCGCTGACCGCCCCGGACCGCAAGCCCGAATATGCCGGCTTCGCCCGCACCGTGTTCAGCGACAAGGACCAGGGTGCGGCGGACGCGGATTACCTGTTCAAGGTGGCCGGATACAAGAGCGTGGTGACGGTGCATGACGGCAGTCCCTATGCCCAGCAACTCGCCACGGTGATGGGAGACGATTTCGAGAAGCTCGGCGGCAAGGTGCTGTCGCGCGAGGCCGTTGCGCCGACCGATGTGGACATGCATCCGCTGCTGACCCGCATCGCCAGCGAGAAGCCGGACGTGATCTACATGCCGATCTTTACCGCGGCGGCGGCGCAGATCCTCCGCCAGTCCAAGGAAGTGCCGGGGCTGGAGAAGACGTCGCTGTACGGGGGTGCCTCATTGCTGTCGGCCGATTTCATCGAGGCGGCTGGACCGGCGGTGGTGGGGTTCCGGATCGGCTATCCAGACCTTTCGGCGGCGGCGATGGGCAAGGGATATCCGAAATTCGTTGACGAGTACAAGGCGGCCTACAACGAAGCGCCGATATCGGGCTTCCATGCCAACGCGTATGACGGCGCGATGCTGGCCTTCAAGGCGATCGAGAAGGTGGCCAAGACCGACAAGGCCGGCAATCTTTACATCGGCAAGAAGGCGCTGCGTGACGCGGTGTTCGAGACGAAGTTCGACGGCATCAGCGGCCCGATCGCCTGCGATCAGTACGGTGAGTGCTCGCAGTTCCACGGCTCGGTGCTGCAATTCACCTCCGGCGATCCGAAGACTTTTGGGGTCGGCAAGAACCCGATCAAAATCTACCCGAAGTGAGCCAATCTGTCGTTGCGCGCGAGCCATGGCTTTCGGCCCTGGCTCGCGTTAACGCGGTTGACGTCGTTCTCTGGCTGCTGCGTGCAGGCATTGTGGCGATCGTGGTCGGTGGCACGATCGGGTCACTGATCAAGGACCGCTACACTGCCGCGCAGTGGTTCGATTTCGTGCTGTTCGGGCTGACCATCGGCAGCATCTACGCGCAGATCGCACTCGGCTACACCATGGTTTACGGTGTGCTGCGGCTGATCAATTTCGCGCATGGCGACTTCATGATGTGCGGGGCTTTCGCCGGATATTTCGTCGCGACGCCGCTGGAGAGTTCCGGGTTTCTGGAAACCCAGCCGGTGCTGGGAATGGCGGCGATCCTGGCCGTGGCGATGACGGTTTCCACGGTGATTGCCTTGCTGACCGAACGCATCGCCTACCGCCCATTCCGGCGAGTGGTGGGATTGGCGCCGCTGATCTGCGCGTTCGGCGTTTCGTTCTTCCTGGAGCAGACATTCCGCGGCATGTTCGGCTCGGCGGTGAAAGCCTATCCGACCCCGTCCTGGCAAGGCGTGGCGTATCATTTCGGCCAGTTTACGGTGCCGCGCATCGATATTCTGGTGATCGGCCTGGCGGTCCTGTTCATGGCAGTGCTGTACCTGATCGTGCAGCGCACCCGGATGGGCACGGCAATGCGTGCCACGTCGGAAGATCCGGAAGCCGCCGCCCTGATGGGGATCGACGTCAACAAGGTGGTGGTTTTCACCTTCATCCTGGGTGGCGCGATGGCCGGCATTGCCGGGGTGTTCTACGCATTCGTCTATAAGCAGGTGTATTTCTTCATGGGCTTCACGCCCGGCATCAAGGCATTCGGCGCCGCGGTGCTGGGTGGCATCGGCAACATTCCGGGTGCCATGCTCGGCGGATTTTTCCTTGGCCTGGTAGAGTCGGTGGGTCCGTCGCTGTTCCTGGACGGGCTGGGCATTCCGGCCCCCTATCAGTTGCGCGACCTGATCGCCTTCACGCTGCTGATCATGGTGCTGATCTTCCGCCCGCACGGGTTGCTGGGCGAGCGGATGGCGAAGCAGCGAGCGTGACCTGATGCCGCATACCGCCCTGCGCACCGCGATAGCACGCGGGCTGATGTTCGGTGCCGGCGGCGTACATCTCGCCGCGGTCGGCGTGCTGCTGATGCTGCACAACCGCTGGATCGTGGTGGATACGATCAGCCTGGGGCAGGCCACGCTGGTGTCGCTGGGGATTGCAGCGGGTGCCGTGGCGGTACCTCGGGCACTCGTGTCAGACGCGCCGGGGCGGCTGGTTCTGGGCCTGGTAGCCGGTGCGTCCACCGGTGTGGTGATGGCGATCCTCGCCGTACTGGTCGGATGGCTCCATCCGCAATCGATTTTCATCGCGCTGTCCCCTGATCTGCTGAAGATGCTGACATCCGACCTGGGGCTGGGCGCCGGATCGGCGGTCCTGATCGGTGGCGGTGCGCTTGCGGGGCTGATCGGTGCGGGGCTGCGCATCAGTCCGGTCGGGTTCCGGGGAACCGTGCTTGCCGGCGTGGTGGCGGTGGTCGTTGCCGGGGTGTTCCAGGAACTGATCCAACTCATGCTGCAGTATGAAGGACCGGTCGGCGCCATACGTGATGCGTTTTACGACTGGGACGGGCTGATGCCGCAGGGCGCCGTGATGGTGTTCGTGCTGGCGGCAATCGGTTATCAGCTCTGGATCCGGTTCGGCGCGCGTCACCGCGGCACGCTGGACGATCGTCAGCTTCGCCGCCAGCGCATGATGCGCGCCGCCGTCGCCGTGCTGGTGCTGGCGATCATGCCGGTACTCGCCGGGGCCTATATCGGGCAAGTGCTGATGCTGGTCGGGCTGTACATCCTGATGGGCCTGGGATTGAACCTGGAGGTGGGCCTGGCCGGACTGCTCGACCTTGGGTTCGTCGCGTTCTTCGCGGTGGGCGCGTACACCACCGCGCTGCTGACCGCCGACAGCCCGCACGCGCTGCTACATTTGTCGTTCTGGCTCGCGATGCCGGCATCGGTGCTGCTCGCGGTCGCGGTCGGCGTGGTATTCGGGTTGCCGGTGCTTGGCGTGCGTGGCGACTATCTGGCGGTCGCCACGATGGGGCTGGGCGAGATCGTGCGTGTCATCGTGCTGTCGGATTTTGCCGCGCCTTTGCTCGGCGGCGCGCAAGGCGTGCTGCAGATCCCGAAGCCGCATCTGGGTGGTGTGCTGCTCGGCAGTCCGGTGCAGCTTTTCTATCTGACGCTGGTGGCATCGGGGGTTGCCGCGTTCGTCGCTTGGCGGCTGGAGAATTCACGCCAGGGACGTGCCTGGATGGCGCTGCGCGACGATGAAGACGTGGCGCAGGCGCTGGGCATCAATCTGGTGCGCTCCAAGCTGATGGCATACGGGCTCGGCGCCGCGTTTGCCGGACTGGCGGGCTCGATCTTCGCGGTGATGCTGACCTCGGTCTATCCGTCCAGCTTCCAGTTGCTGATCTCCATCAACGTACTGGCGCTGATCATCGTCGGCGGCATGGGCAGCCTGCCGGGTGTCGTGCTGGGGTCTATCGCGCTGATCGGGTTGCCGGAATTGCTGCGCGAGTTCGGCGAATATCGTTATCTGTTCTATGGCGCGGTGCTGATCGTGATGATGCGCTGGAAACCCGAAGGCCTGTGGCCATCCGAGGTGCGCCGGCGGGAGCTGCACGCCGGCGACATGGCCGCGGCACTGGATGAGGGCGCTGACCTGTTGCCGGCGGAGCCGCGATGACAGCGCCAATACTCCGTTGCGAGCGGATGAGCATGCGGTTCGGCGGGCTTACCGCGGTGGGCGAGCTGGAACTGTCGGTGGCGGAGGGCTCGATCCACAGCATCATCGGACCGAACGGTGCCGGCAAGACCACGGTGTTCAATTGCATCACGCAGAATTTGCGTCCGACCGAAGGCGCGGTATGGTTTCGCGGCGGCCGGATCGACGGACTGACTCCCGACCGCGTGGCGGCAGCCGGTATCAGCCGCACCTATCAGAACATCCGGTTGTTCCGCAACATCAGCGCCATCGAGAATTTGCTGGTCGGGATGCACCTGCATCTGCGCTCCACCTGGTGGGGTGCCGTCTTCAACACTCCGGCGACGCGCGCCGACGAAGGCCGCGCGCATGAGGAAGCGATGCGGTTGCTGGCGTTTGTCGGCCTGCGCGGCCGTGGCGATTATCTCGCCCGCAATCTGCCCTATGGCGAACAGCGGCGGCTGGAGATAGGCCGGGCGCTGGCGACGCAGCCGAAGCTGCTGTTGCTGGACGAGCCGACGGCGGGGATGAACCCGAATGAAACCACCCGGATGATGCGCTTCATCGAGGATGTGCGCGCCCGGTTGGCATCACCATCCTGCTGATCGAGCATCAGATGCGGGTGGTGATGTCGATGTCCGACACGGTGACCGTGCTCGATCACGGGGTGAAGATCGCCGAGGGGCGGCCGGCCGAGGTGCAGCGCAACCCGGCGGTGATCGAGGCCTATCTGGGCGCCGGCGCGACGGCGGCCTGAACGATGGCGCTGCTCGAGATCGATGACATCCACGTTTTCTACGACAAGATCGAGGCGCTGAAG
>DATDIC010000214.1:0-10760 GCA_036521275.1 Acetobacteraceae bacterium | reverse complement strand
CCCGGTTGCGGGCGATGAATTTCTGACTGCTTGCTTTTGCCACGATAGCCTCGCTGCCCCATCACGTTGGAGTTGTGTATGACACCCCGCCAATGACACCGGATGTGACCCAGATCACCGGGGTTCCGGAAATTTCATTGTGGCGGGCCGACGACGATCTGCGCCTGGTCAACCGCACTGGGCGCCAGATCGCGCAGAACCTCCAGGAAGTTCTTTTCGGCCAGCCGCCGTACCCGCTCGATCATCAGCGGCAGCGGGCTGGAAGGCTCGAAACGCTGATAATATTGGGTGACCAGATCGAGCAGCCGCAACGCGTCAGCCCGATTGGTCACTTCCGTAAGCTGGCTCACTGTTACCAAACCCGAGCGTGGAGCGGAAGGAGTTTCGCCAGCGATCACCGGCCGCGGTTGGGAGCCGCCGGCATCGTCCGGAGTGGGCTGATCGGGTGCCGCGGCCGGCATGGCCGCGTAACGACCTATCGTGCGGCCCAGGTCCTTGAGTATCTTGACGAGCTCGTCGAAATCGGGGCCGGTTCCGGGCCCGCTGTTGGTATCGAACACGACGGGAATGGCGGCGGCAGCGTCGGCTGCGTTCGCGGCGGCGGCTTTAAGCGCGAGCAGCCGTTCGGGATCGCTGTCCTGGAAGGCGGAACGCACCACCGCCTCGGTCGGCTTTTCCTTGGCGTCGCTTTCGAGCACGCCGGTGGCGATCGCCACGTCGCGCCAGGAGTAGTTTCCGACCCTTGGTGAACTGGCCAGCGGCATGTCGCGGAGGTAACGCAGTACCAGGCCCGGGTGGGCCACCCGGAGCAACGCGTTTGCCCGCAGGGTCGGGTCGTTGTCGTCCTCAGTGTCGAGTTGCGGATGGATATCGGCCCACCGGCTTTCGAGCAACTGGCGGATAAGCTGCAACACCCCGGCGAATTCAGCGAGGCCCGCCAGATGCAGCCGGGCGACAGCAAAGTGCGCGAGCACGCGGAGATCGCGCGTGCGGTCGAGCAAAGTGAGTGCCAGGGAGCCGACTTCTTTCCAATCGGGTTCTTCCGCTGGAATAATGGTATCGCCATATTGCTGCTCGGGCTTGCCTTGAGCAGCACGCTCCAGTGCACCAAAATCGGCATCGAATTCCAGGTTCGGGCCGGCGGGGAGTTCATCCGAGACGGCTGCCAGCCAAGGGCCTGAATCGAGCGGCGCCATGGTTATGCGCGCCCCCGGCGCATTGGTCGCGCTAGCGCGTTCCCGTTCCAGACGAGTATAGCCATTGCCGCGAGCTTCGTCGCCGCCTCCCTGCCTGAGCCTTACATTCGCGCAACCGCCGCGGCGTGTCCAGACAATACATCGGCGCTGCGGCGTTCGCCGCGGCCATCGGGCTGGCTTGCACCGCTCGTCCGCATTCCATTGTGGCGCTGGGCTCGGCCCGGCCATATAATGTTCCGGCCATAATCTCGTAGGGGGCACAGCGTGCGTACAATGCTTGCTGCTCTGGTGTCGTTGCCGCTTGCCGCAGCCGCGGTGCCGGCGATGGGCCAGAACAATCCATCCACCAGCCAGATCATCCAATCGCTCAAGCCAAGCGGAAACCTGCTGCAGGGCGGCACACGAGGAATCCGACTTGCGCCGAGCGCGTCCGCACCCTCGGCGACAACGCCAGCCTCAACTGCCACTACGGCGCCCAAACCGGGGCACGCCGCAATGCAACCCACGCCGGTCGCTGCCGCAGCGCCGTCGGTCAACCTTCAAGTCGAGTTTCCGACCAACTCGGCCGAGCTCACGCCGCAGGCACGGGAAACCCTCGACAAGCTCGGGCATGCGCTGACCAGCCAGGACCTTGCCAGCTACCGGTTCCGGATCGAAGGCCACACCGACACTGTGGGCTCGACCGCCCTCAATCAGTCGCTTTCACAACGACGGGCTGATGCGGTTGCCGCGTATCTGGAACGCACCTTCGGCATCTCCGCGTCCCGGCTGGAGAGCATCGGGCGTGGCGAAGCAGGGCTTGTCGTGCAGACCCCGCCGCAAACGCCGGAGGCTCGCAACAGGCGGGTGGAGGTCATCAACCTCGGGGCATAACCGACCGCGGAAGCGCTCTCCGTGACAGGTCCGCACAGCGACGACACGGTCGTCATCACCCCGCGCGCAAGACGGGGACCGATTGGAAAGCTGGTAGCGGGCCTTGCCGGTGCAGGAGCGTTGGTGGCAGCGGTGGTGCTGTGGTTGGTCTGGCCACAGCCCCGGCCGCCGCTGCCGGTCCCCGTACCAGTGCCGCCGGCGGCGGTTCAGGCGCCAGTCGCATCGCCGCCCGCGTTCGCCCTGCAAACCGCGCCGGAAGATGAAATCAGGAACCACTCGGCCGACACCCTGGCAGTGTTCCGTTTCGCTGCCAACCCGAACATCGTCGTGCTGGATTTCCCAACCTTGCTGCAGCAGGGACTGATGCTGGACCGCGTTGCGGCCTTGGTGGAGAAGGCTGGCCTGCCACGCGACCGCGTATTGTCCGATCCGGACCTGCTCGCCGCGATCCACGAGCGCGGCGATACGATCGAGACCTTCTATTATGGGCACGACTATCCTGCCTCTGCGCTGGCGCGGTTCTTCCAGCTTGCCGATCAGGAGCATGTACAGCTCAATCAGCAGGAAGAGACGCTGCGCGCGCTGCTGAACCAACTGGGCTGGCTGAAACCCGGCGCGAACGGTGCACTTATCACCATTCCCCGCGTCGGCGCGGATGCTAATGTAACGATGGCGGCCCGCGCCACCATCCTTCGGCACGAGCTGTCGCATGGCGAATTCTTCAGTGATCCGGCGTACGCGGACTACGTGCGCCGATTCTGGCAGGCGGATCTGACCGAGGCGGAGCGTGCCAGCGTGCGCCATTTCCTGGGGTCGCAGGAATACGACACGACGGACGAAGAGCTGATGCTGAACGAAATGCAGGCCTATCTGATGTTCACGCGCGATCCGCGCTTCTTCAAGGCATCCGATATCGGCATGACCGAGGAGCGGCGGGCGGAGCTTCAGGCCGCATTCCTGCGTGGTCTGGATGTTCCCTGGCTGCGGGAGAATATGCTGCACCCGCTGACTGGCTCGCCTTAGGACAGGGTCACGTCATCGGCCGGAGGATGGACGGACGCGCATTTTTGCGTTTGCACGGCTGATTTCGATTGACCATTGCCGATCCAGCATTTCACCCTGGACTCTGGCCACTGCATGGGAGGTGCCGGATGCAACGGTTGCTCCTTCTGACGACAGCGTTTCTCGGGGTGACTTACGCCTGGGCCGAGCGCCCGGTGAGGGCCGCCGATCCGGTGGATGTGGCGCTGGTGCTGGTCGATGACGTATCCGGCAGCATCAACGACGACGAGTACAAGCTGGAAAAGCAGGGCTATTATGCGGCTTTCACCAACCCCGGCGTCGTCAGCGCCATACAGGGTGGCCCGATCGGCGCGATCGCGGTCATGTTCGTGGAGTTTGCCGGCTCCGGCCAGGTCGAGAACGTCGTGAACTGGACGGTCGTGCGCGATGCCGATTCTGCCCGCGCCTTCGCGCAGAAGATGGAGGATGCGCCCCGATCGTCCTGGGGACACACGGCGATCGGCGACGGGATCACGATGGCCGTGCAAGACCTGGATGGCAGCGGAATTACTGCCGCTCGCCGTATCATCGATGTCGCCGGCGACGGCAACAACAATTCCGGCCGCCCGGTTGAGGAAGCGCGCGACGAAGCCGCGAAGAAGGGGATTATTATCAACGGGCTGGCGATCGCGAACGAGAGCGACATTCCCTGGCTGCAACGTCATACTCATCCGCCGGGCGGCCTGGCGAATTACTATCGCCACAGCGTAACCGCGGGAGAAACCAGTTTCGTGCTGGAAGTACACGATTATAACAGCTTTGCGGAAGCCGTGACGCGCAAGCTCGTGCAGGAGATTGCCCGGCGTTCAGTTCCTGACCGGAACGGCTGACGGAATTCGCCGGCCGCTTTTCCGCTTCAAAGCGTCTCGCCGCCACCGGAGCCGGTGTGCGGAGTCGGAATGCACCATTCCGTCCCCCGCGCCGTGGTCACATATTCGGGCCAGCGCAGGTCCACTGGCGGGCCGAACTCGCGCGGCAGCAATGGTGCCACCCATTTCGCTCCCCGCACGCCACCGCCGGTGCGACTTTGGAACTCGGACCGGGCCGCTGCCAGCTCGGCCGGATTGGCGAGCAGATCGAGAAACGTGCAGGCAATCGTCTTGGCGCCCATGAACAGGCCTGGATCGATCGCGGCTGGCAGTCCACCCAGCGCATTGCGCGTCCAGGCGGGATATTCATAGCTGTCGTCGGGGGCGCGCAGAGTCGGCCGCATATTGAACAGCCGCACCGTTGGCGCATGCCACGTGTATTCGACATAATCATCAGCGCCGATATGGAACTGGCCCGGCGGCAGGCTCGTGCGCTGCCGCGCTTCCAGGGCTTCGGGCGAGAGTAGCTGTTCATTGTCATCGATGAACGGGTTGTCCATCGGCGCGATACCCAGGTTCCGCTGGATCGCCCGGGCGAAATCCCTGGCTTCGTCGCCGAACGCCGGCGCGCCCACGCGCTGCATGTTGCGCCAGGTTATCTCAGTCAGTTTCGTATTCGGCAGCCCGATGCGCGTCTTCGTCACCCAGCGCAGCGAGGCCTGGCATCCGCACAGTGCCGCCGCGTGGCGCGCGTTGTTGCGCAGTACCTGCTCGATCTGCTGCTGAACAGCGAGCGAGGGGGAGCGCCAGGAGTACTGGATCTGGCTGAACCGCGGCGGCAGATTGTCCGAGGTCGCATCGCCGCCGACCAGGATGAACTCGTTCAGGGTCCACGCACCGGAGTGCGGATACATCGCCTCCTTCGTGTATTTGGTCGTTGTGTACATCAGGCAGAGGGCGTCGATGGCGCCAGGGCAGCGCGCGGTTGCGTGGGAGGAAGTACGGATCGGCAGCAGCGACTTGTCGATCCAGGTCTCGGGTGCCAGGGTTTCGAACGTGATCACCGCGCTCCAGTAAGCGCCGCACTGAGTTTCGCCGCACACGCTGTTGGTGGTGTGGGGATGGCAGGCAATGAACGCGTCGCAGCCGTCGAAATAGCCTTTCGCAGCGTGTACTGGCTTGGAGCCGCAGACCTTCTCCGCGGGTTCGCCGAAGAATTTCAGCGTGCCGCTGATACCGTTCGCCTGCATGGCGGCTTTCGTGGCCAGCATGCCGACCAGAGCGGTGGTGCCGAGTTGTGAATGCGGATCGGTGTGGCCGGCAGCCCAGGGATGCAGCCCCTCGCGAGGCGCTTGATACGGCACGATCTGCTGCGAATTGCCGGGTACCGCGTCATATTCGGCGAAGCCGCCCAGCACTGGCGCGCCGCTGCCCCAGCGTGCCGCGAAGGCAGTCGGCATATCGCCGGAGGCTTCTTCGACGTCCCAGCCGTCCGCGCGCAGCAGATCGACATAGGCCTTGGCTGATTTGTATTCGCGCCAGGCCGGTTCGGCATAATGCCAGATCTGCCGGTTGAAGTCGGAAAAGCGCTGGCGGTTGGCATCGATCCAGCCGATCGCCGCTGCCTGTGTTCTCGCGAAATCCATTGCTTTGCCTCCCGGACAGCCGCATCTAGGTTATTGCGTGATGTAGCGGCCGTCCACGCCGTGATGGGAGCCGGGCATGCGGCAACCGGGTCCGACCGGTCCGACCAGCGCATGGCTGACGACGTCAGTGCGGGGTCGCCAGCCGACGCTCCAGACGCGACACGATCCGTGCGGTGATGAACGTGACTATGTAATAGATGACGGCGACAAATGTATAGGCTTCGAATGCGCGAAACGTATCGGCCGCGACGATCATTCCAACCCGCATCAAGTCGGTCACCGAGAGGATCGCCACGAGGGACGAGTCTTTCAGCATCCCGATGAAGCTGTTTGCGAGGGGTGGAAAGATCACCCTCAATGCCTGCGGAAGAATGACATGTCGCATGGTCTTGGCGCGAGAGAGACCGAGCGAATATGCCGCCTCGGTCTGTCCTTTCGGGATTGCCTCGATTCCGGCGCGGAAAACCTCCGCGAGAAACGCGCCGTATGTGACGCCGAGGCCTGACACTCCTGCAACGAAAGCGGAGATGTTGATATGGAAGATCAGCGAGACGCCATAATAGATCCAGACCAGTGTGACCAGCAGCGGAACGCCCCGAAAGAAATCGATATATGCGACGGCCACTGCCTGCGCCGCGCGAAGACGGGAAAGGCGGGCCATCCCCGCTATCAGCCCGATAATGATCGCCAGGAGTTCCGAGGCGATGGAGACCTCGAAGGTGACGAGCAGTCCTAGCCCGAACATCGGCAGATACGGGAGCAGCGCGCTCCAGCGGAACGTATATGTTCCCATCAGCCTCGTCGTCCGCGAACTGCCGGCCGAAGGACCGATCGCGGGCGGCCCCGATCGATAATGAAAACGGCCATTTCTGGGGACGCTTCAGGTTTGCACCCCGTGAAGCGGCCCCTGGCCGTGCGATTCAGTAGCCGCCCCGCAAAAGCTGCAACTGCGCGATGGGGGGTTCCCAGCCAACCTCTTTCAGATAGGTGGCACGGTATTGTCCGGAATTGATCCAATCCTGCACCTGCACGTCCACCCAGCGGCAGAAGTCACCGTTGCCGCGCAGCACGCCTCCGCCCGACGGAAAGTTGCGGAGATAGGGCTGATGGCGACCATCGAGCAGCACCTTGATCGACCCCGGATGCTCCTTGGCATAGGTCAGCGCGCTGACGTCATCGGACAGGGTGGCGCTTGACCGCCCGGTCACGACCTGCAGGAACGCGTCGAGCGGCCCGTTCACATCGACCGGCTGCGACTTCGGAAATACGCTGCTGCGGATCTGTGATTCGACGGTGCTGAGCTGAACCGCGATCTTCGCATCGGGCACATTCAACGCGCTGATCACCTGGTCGGCGGTCGCGTTCTCGGCAAGTGGCGAGTTGGGTGGCACGATGACCACGTCGCCCGTGGCCTCGAACGGCTTGCAGAAATCGACCACCATGGCGCGGGCAGGCGTCAGCGCCATCTGCGCCACGATGATATCGATCTTGCCGGCCTCAAGCGCTGGGATGAGGGCTGGAAACTCGACATCGACAAAAGTGCATTTCACCTTCAGCGTGGCGCACATGGTGCGAGCCAGTTCGACCTCGAACCCCCTGGGATTTCCGCTCGGGTCCCGGTACATGATCGGCGGATATTTCAGCTCCACACCGACCCGCAGTTCCTTGCGGTCGAGCACCTGATCCATGAGCGACTTTGGTGTCTGCGCCCTGCTTGCGCTGCCTGGCAGCACAAACCCGAGCACTGCGGCCGAGACGAACAGCAAGCCGCGTCCGCGCTGTTGCGTAAGGCTCATCTCTGGCGGTCTTTCGTTTTCGGCCGAGCCATCGCCAGCCTCCCCATCGTGCAAGTTTCTCTAGTCTCAAAGTGTAGGTACGCTACGGAATCGAAGTCAAGGCTGCCGAACGAGCGATCCACGATCGCGCTCAATCGTCGATCAGCCGCTCAATATCCTCTTCACCATATCCGATGTCCCGCAGTACGTCGTGCGTGTGCTCGCCCAATCGAGGCCACAGCCGCTGCAGGCCCACCCGAGTTGCAGAAAATTCCGCTGGCGCTGCCGTCACCATCACGCGCCCCTCGCTGGGATGCATTTCATCGCGGAAGAAACCTGTTTCTTTCAGATACGCATTCTCCAGCAAGCCGGGTAGAGTCTCGACCGGTCCGCACGGGATATCCAACGGCCGCAGCACCTCCAGCCATTCGGCCGTGCCCCGCGCCCGCAGCCCGTCATTCAATGCTCCATACAGCGCATCCACATTGTCTGACCGCGCGCGAATGCTGGTGAAGCGCGCATCCGCGATCAGCTCCGGCCGCCCGATCGCCGCGAGCAGCCTGGCCCAGTGCACGTCTGTCACGCAGATCACGCAAATATAGCCATCCTTCGTCGCATATGGCCGGCGATGCGGTGTCAGCATCCGAGGATACCCCAGGCCACGCTCTGGTTCCCCCAGCACCGCGCCCCACAGATGCTCCGCCAGAAGAAAGGACAGCATCGTCTCCAGCATCGGCACGTGTACTTCCTGCCCGTGACCGGTCCGCTCGCGATGATACAGCGCCATCCCGATCATCGAGGCCAGCACATGCCCGGTCAGCTTATCCACCAGCACCGTCGGCACGTAGCGCGGCGCCCCGTCCGGCCCGGCGTTCAGCGCCGCCAGCCCGCTGATCCCCTGGATCAGGTCGTCATATGCCGGCGCTTCCTGCAACGAGCTGTTCTTCCGGAAGCCCGATGCGCACGCGAGAATGAGCCGCGGATTGCGTGCCGACAGCGCGGCATGGGTCAACCCCAGTCGTGCCGCCGCTGCCAGCCGCATATTATGCACCACCACGTCGGCGCTATCGATCAGCCGATGCAGCGCGGCCAATGGCGCGGGCCGCTTCAAATCCAGCACCACGCTGCGCTTGTTGCGGTTCAGCCCGGCAAAATACGAGCCCATCGCCTCGCCACGACCCGGCCCAATATGCCGCGTCGCGTCGCCCGCCGGGCTTTCCACCTTGATCACGTCGGCACCCATGTCGCCCAGCACCTGCGTCGCGAATGGGCCGAGCACTACGCTCGTGATGTCGATCACGCGGACCCCGGCCAGCGGCCCCGTCGCTTCGGCTCCATCGATCATCGCTGCCCCCCGGCCTGGGCCGGTGTCACAGCATGGCTGTGGCGGGCCGGGCAAGTGGGATCGGGCAAGTGGGATCGGGCAAGTGGGATAAGGACGACCGGCTGAGCGCGGCGGTGGACACCGGCATGCTCCCTCGCGCGTCGGAAGGCGGCCATGCAGCCTGCGCGCTTGGGGTTGCACGCGAATCGTATGATTTTGTCCGAATGACCGAGGCTGTACTGAACGGCGTCGCGGCCGCGCCGCGTTCCAGCTTGCGCACCACCGCCCTGATCGTGGCCAGCGCGATGTTCATGGAGCAGCTCGATGGAACCGTGCTGGCCACCGCGCTTCCTGCGATGGCTCATAGTTTCGGGACCGCTCCGCTGCGCATGAACATCGCGCTGACCGCCTATCTTCTGACCCTCGCCATGTTCATCCCGGCCAGCGGCAAGCTGGCAGACCGTTACGGCTCCCGCACGGTGTTCCGCGCCGCGATCGGGCTGTTCACGCTTGGTTCCATCCTGTGTGGCCTGTCCCAGAGCCTCCCTTTCCTGGTCGCGGCGCGGATGCTGCAAGGCACCGGCGGTGCTTTGATGTCACCGGTCGGACGGTTGGTGATGATCCGCGCCTGTTCGAAGTCGGAGCTGGTGTCCGCTATGGCCTGGCTGATGATCCCGGCAACGATCGGGCCGATTCTGGGGCCACCGGTCGGGGGCTTCATTGTTACCTACCTGTCGTGGCGTTGGATTTTCTTCATAAACGTGCCGATCGGCTTGGCCGGCATCGTGCTGGTCACGTTCTTCATCGACGAGATGCGCGAGCCGACGAAGACGCCGTTCGATGGACTGGGGCTGATGCTGTCGGGAACGGCGCTCGCCTGCCTCATGTTCGGCATTGAAATGGCCAGCCGCGGAGGAGGGTCATTGCCGTTCACCGGCGGGCTTGTGGGCGGCGGCATTGTGGCTTCATTGCTCTATTGGCGGCACGCGCGGCGAACCCGTCACCCGATCCTGGATTTCCGGCTGATGCGCATACCGACATTCCGGTTTTCGGTGATATCCGGCTCGTTTTCCCGCATCGGCGCCGGGGCCACGCCATTCCTGCTGCCGATGATGCTGCAGCTCGGGTTCGGCTACACTGCGGCGCAGAGCGGAATGGTCACCTTTGCCGGATCGGTGGGTTCGTTGCTGATGCGGCTGGTCGCGCCACGCCTGATCCGCGAGATCGGGTTCCGCAACGTCATGACCTGGATCGGGCTGCTGGCAACCGTGCTGTTGGCGGCGTGCGCCGGGCTGCGGCCAAGCTGGCCGAGCGTTGCAGTCTATGGATTGCTGCTGACCTTCGGATTTTTCCAATCACTGATGTTTATGGCGTACAACACGATCGCCTATGCCGATGTACCGCGGGAAGACATCAGCGCGGCGACCAGCTTCTACAGCACGATCCAGCAGATGGCGCTGTCGCTCGGCATTGCTTTCTCGGCGGCGACCCTGGCCGCCTCGGTGGCGATGGATGGGCATGCGCGGCCGACCAACGCCGATTTCACAGTGGCTTTTCTCGTGATCGGTGCGGTCGCGATGGTGGCACCAGCCATCTCCAGCGGGCTCGACCGACATGCCGGAGCGGAGATGAGCGGCCGGCCGGCGGAGTAGGGAGGTTAGGAGTCGTTCGGAAACACCGCGTCATTCTCGTCATTCCCGCGGGAAAGCGGGAATCCAGGCCACCACTGCTGGGTTCCCGCTTTCGCGGGAATGACGGGAGGGGGGCGGGAGTGACGGGATGGGGGCGGGAATGACGGCTGATTCCGTTGTTTCATGACCAGCCCTTCGCCAGTTCAGAGACGCAGCACCGAGAGCAGCAGGCGGCTGGGGTGGTGGGGGTCCACGAACACCGTGTTGACGGCTCGCCGCGCGCGACGGGCCAGGCCCTCCGGTTCACCGGTGTTGGAGTTGACATCGAATTTGGGGAAGTTGCTGGACGATATGTCCAGCCTGATCCGATGGCCCGGAAGGAAGAGATTGGCGGTCGGGAACAGCGTGATGCGAATGTGCGCTTTCTCACCCGCCTGGCGGAAG
>DATDIC010000213.1:0-2127 GCA_036521275.1 Acetobacteraceae bacterium | reverse complement strand
AACGCCGCCACCGCACGGTGCGCCTGCCCGAGCACCCGGCCGAGGATCAGGTAGCTGGCCGGCACCTCGCCTGCCTGCCGCCGGCCAGGCGACGCGCCGGACAGGTGGCGGCGAAGCGCCGCCAGCGCCGCCGCCTCGTCCGCGTCTCCCCACAGCTCACCGAGCTCCTCGGCATAGACGTCGGCCGGGACGCCGAACGCCGCCGCCGACAGCGCCAGCGCTCGCTCGGCGCGGCCGAGCCTGGGGGCGGCCCGCAGCGCGGCGTCCGCGGCCAGCGCGGCCGACACCGGGGATCCGTTGGTCACCGGGTTGGCCTCGCCCTCCTCGATGTCATCGAGCCGGAAGCCGCGCAGCACGTGGGCCAGCGGCAGCCCCTCGCCCGCGCCGACCTCCCCGTCCAACGGCACCGGCGGCAGCGGGTCGTCGAGCAGGGCCGCGAGCCGCTCGGCGATCACCGGCCTGGCCTTGGAGTTCCCGGCGACGAAGTTGGCAAGCCGGGCGAAGATGATGCCGCGCACGACCCGCTCGTCGAGGTAGCCGCCGCCGAACCCGCGGGCCCAGTTCCCGCGGAACTGGAACGCCCGGGCGTGCGCCCGCTGCTGCTCCGGCGGGATCGTGACCTTGGCCCGCGGCCCGAGGCTGCTGGTCACGCCGTAGATGAACTGGGTGCGGTCGGACTCGAGCAGCCGGATGAAGTCCGCCCGCGCCGCGGCCATCGCCTCGCGCGCACGCGGGCCGATGACGACCGGCTCCCCACCCTCCGCCACCCGCCGGTAGTTCTCCAGCGTGAAGTCGTCCCTGCCGTTGATCACCACGGTCATGCTCGGGAAAGTAGCTTGTGCCTGCAGGGGAAGCAACGAGAGGGAGCCGCCCGTGTTGGCCGAGCCGGAGACAGTGATCGATTTGCGCAGCGATACCGTGACGCGTCCTAGCCAGTCGATGCGAGCGGCGATGGCCGGCGCCGACGTTGGTGACGATGTTTGGGGTGATGATCCGACCGTGTTGCGCCTGCAGGCGGTGGTAGCCGAGCGGGCGGGTAAGGAGGCGTCGCTTTTCTTTCCGAGCGGCACGCAGAGCAATCTGGCTGCGCTTATGGCCCACTGCGACCGCGGCGACGAATACCTTGTCGGGCAGGGAGCGCACACCTATCGGTACGAAGGTGGCGGGGCGGCTGTGCTGGGTGGAATCCAACCGCAGCCGATTGCGAACGCGCCCGACGGCACGCTGCCGCTGCAGGACATCGCCGCGGCGATCAAGCCGATCGATTTTCATTTCGCGCGCACGCGCCTTCTGGCGCTCGAAAACACCGCGAATGGACGCGTGCTGCCGGAGGACTACGTGCGCGAGGCTGTCGCCTTGGCGCGCAGCCGCGGTCTGTCTGCGCATCTCGATGGGGCGCGCGTGTGCAATGCCGCGGTCGCGTCTGGCCGTCCGATCGCTGACTTGTGTGCACCGTTCGACACCGTGTCGATTTGTTTCTCGAAGGGGCTTGGTGCTCCGGTCGGTTCGGTCCTGGTCGGCAGCCGGTCACTGATCGAGCGTGCGCAGCGCTGGCGCAAGGTCCTCGGCGGCGGGATGCGCCAGTCCGGCATTCTCGCGGCAGGCTGCCTATATGCACTCGAGCACAATGTCGAACGTCTTGAACAAGACCACTCAAACGCTGCGCATCTTGCCGAGAGACTCGCGGATGCGGGGCGGATCGAGGTTCTGTCCCAGGCGACCAACATGGTGTTCGCGCGAATCCCGGAACCCGATTGCGCCCCACTTGAAGGGTGGCTTAAAGATCACGGCATCCTCACGCAAATACGCTGTGAGACAAGGCTTGTTACTCATCTCGACATCAGGCGGGACAACATAGATACCGTCGTCAGCGCTGTTGCCGCGTACTTTTCTCAATAGTCGGCAAGCCAGCACTAATTGTCGCTCGCGCGCGAGGGTGAGCGCCGGGGCCGGGGACGGGTTGAAGGTCGCGGGCGATAATCACGCTTCTACTGGTAACCCGCCGTATTCAGTCCTGCCGTATTGGTTGTGGGTCGACCGGCGAGGTCGCTGCGTCCCGCAACTGTTCCGGCCCGATCTGCAAAACCCCGGACCGGACGACCTCAAGGTCGCCGCGCAGTTCATGCA
>DATDIC010000212.1:0-6502 GCA_036521275.1 Acetobacteraceae bacterium | reverse complement strand
GCAGACTTTCCTCCGCGTGCTGCGCCAGCCCGGCATTGGGCTCGATCACCACGCCCGGGCCTTTCTGGCCTTGGCGATCGCACTGCGTTACGAAGCCGACCGAGACACAGGATATCTGCGCCCGGCACGCTTGTTGCTGGACGTGTCCAGCGCTCATCGCGCCGTGGTGCTGGGGACGGCGCTGCGGCTGGCCTACACGCTGTCGGCCGGGACGCCCGACCTGCTGGCCGGCACCGCACTCTCTGTGCGGGACAACCGGCTGGTGCTGCGGTTGGACGAATCGCGCGGCGTCTTCGCCGGCGAAAGCGTGCTTCGGCGGCTGGACGGGCTGGCGCAGGAGGTCGGGCTGGAATCAGCGACCGCAATCATGCCAACGGGTACAGCACAGAAAGTCTGAATTGGGGTGGGCGCCCAGTCTCTCCTGCTCGCGAAGAAGCCGTTAACCGGGGTGCAGCGCCGTGGCCGCTTCTGGACGGAGGCGCGCAAATCCGGCACACCAGCACCCTGTCCTGTCGAAACGAGAGGCCGTCATGCCCGATGATACCGCCGCCGTCTCCCGCGCCAACGATAATCCGTACCTGCGTCTGGGCGTGCGTCCTTTCATCAACTGCGCCTCGGTCCGCACGATCCATGGGGGAAGCCTGATCCGTCCCGAGGTCCGCGCCGCCATGACGCGCGCCGCCACCCAGTTCGTGAATATCTACGAGCTGATGGAAGCCGCCGGCCGGCGCATCGCCGAACTGACCGGGGCAGAGGCGGCCATCGTCACGCCGGGCAGCGCCGCCGCGGTTTGCCTGGGCACCGCCGGCGCGATTGCCGGCAATGATCCGGAACGGATCGCGCGCCTGCCGCGGACCGAGGGCATGCGCAACAAGGTGCTGATGGCCACGGATCACCGCTTCATCTACGACCATGCGATCCGCATGGTCGGCGCCCAGATCGTGGAATATGCCTCCGCCGACCAGCTTGCACGTCTGGTCCAGGATCCGGCGGTGGCGATGATCTGCGTCTATGGAAAGGTTGAGCAGGGCGGGGCCGTGCCGTTCGAAACCATCGTCGAGCTGGCGCATGCGCGCGCAATTCCGGTGATGGTCGATGCCGCCAGCGAGCATATTGAGCGGCCATGCCCGTGGCTGACCCGCGGCGCCGACATGGTGGTCTATTCCGGTGGCAAATTCCTGCAGGGCCCACAGGTGAGCGGCCTGCTGCTGGGAAAAGCGAGCTGCATCCGCGCCGCCTGGGCGAATGCGTCGCCGCATCAGGGGATCGGGCGGCCGATGAAGGTTTCCAAGGAGGACATCATCGGCGTCGTCACCGCGCTGGAATACTGGTTCGCCGAGCGCGATCATGCCGCGGAAGGCGCCACCTGGCAGGCGGACCTGGAGACGATCGCCAAGCGGCTGAGCGCGGCCGGCGGCGTGGAGACCAGCATCCGGCCGCCCGCCGGCGCGGTGAAGGTGCCGTTGCTCGTGATCTCCTGGGATCGGGCAAAATGGCCCGTCAATGCGCTGGAATTGCGTGAGCGGCTGCTGAACAACGAGCCGCGCATCATGCTGGACGATTGCGATGTGACCGCCAGCTCGATCACGATCGATCCGTTCAACCTGGAACCGGGCGAGGCGGCACTGATCGGGGACGCGGTGGCGCGCGCCCTGGCAACTGATGCCGTGGCGGCGAAGGCGGCAGCTCCTTCGGTCCAGATTGGCGGAACCTGGGAGCTGACGCTCGATTTCGCTGACGGCCCGGCGGTGCACTCACTGGTGCTGACGCAGGACGGTTCTGACGTGAAAGGACGCCACCAGTCCCGCTACTGGAACAACGAGGCGGCCGGCCACGTCGCGGACGACCGATTGCAAGTGCAAGCAGTGCATCGGTATGAAGGCTGTCTGCTGGCCTACACGTTCGAGGGGGTCGTAGCTGACGGCACGATGACCGGCACCGTCACGCTCGGGACGGGTCGCGAGCCGCATCTGGGTCCGGTCAATTTCTCCCAGTATGGCACAGCATCGTTCGCCGGCCGACGCACCGCGACATAGACGTGGTTCGGTTACCGTTTCGTATCGGACGTCGCTAACCCGTCATGGCCGGGATCGTCCGGCCATCGACGCCTAAACAGCTCCCACAATCTCGTCGGCCCGGTACCCCTGCGCGAACAGCAATGCGCGCAAGTTCCCATGATCCACCCGCGCCCGCGCTTCCGCCGCAACGATCGGCTTGGCGTGAAAGGCGATCCCAAGCCCAGCCGCGCGCAGCATGGCAAGATCGTTCGCGCCGTCGCCCACCGCCAGCGTATCCGCCATTTCGATCCGGTGTTCGCGCGATAACCGCCGCAAGGTCGTCAGTTTGGCGTCGCGGTCAAGGATCGGCTCCTGCACCGCTCCGGTCAGCGCCGAACCATCATGTATCAGCACGTTTGATACATGCACATCGAACCCCACCAGCGTCGCCACCCGCCCGGTGAAATACGTCAACCCACCTGACACAAGCGCCGTCACCGCGCCATGCGCCCGCATGGTCGCCACCAGCTCGCGCGCACCCGGGGTCAGCCGCACGCGCTCCCATGTCTTGTCCAGCGCCGCAACGGAAAGCCCGCGCAACATTGCGACCCGTTCGCGCAACGCCTGGGCGAAATCAATCTCACCGTTCATGCTGCGTCGCGTGATCGCCGCGATCGGCTCCTTCAGCCCGGCAAAATCGGCGAGTTCATCCAGCGTCTCCCCGGTGACGATGGTGCTATCCATGTCGGCGATCAGCAGCCGTTTGCGCCGATTGGCCGCCGCCACTGGAATGGCGTCGATCGGGGCGCCGTCCAGTGCGGCGCGTACAGCATCCATATCGGGCGGCCGTGGCAATGGGATATCGGCCGCCTCTCCGGCCGCCAGTGCCACCGGTTCACCACCGCCGGTCAGATCCCGCACGCGCGCGATCATCTGGTCGGTGAGTGTCGTGGCGCGAAGATCGGCCACCAGCGTCAGCATTTGCAGCATGCGGCCGAAGCTGGCAGTCGCTTCAGCGAATGGCAATCCGCAACCGGTATTCGCCACCGCCCCAACTGGTGCCGATCACCAGCAGATAGGCGCCGCTTGCCGGCAACCGGCCCGACCAGTGCGTCGCGTCCGCGCCCTCCCCGGCTCCTGGAAGCGCGCGGCCGGCAACGTCCAGGCCGTCGTCTCCATCGCGCACGCGCCAGGGCGGACGATAGAGCTGGATAACGATGTTGGTATCACCACGGCCTGGATGGGCGATCGACAGATTCTGCCCCGCCCGTGCTTCGATAGTGAAGCAATCGCGCGTTCCACGCGGCACGCCCCCAGCAATCTCGGCCGATGCGGTACCGTGCGTAAATCGAATTGGGGCGGGCTTATCGCAAGACGCCATGGCATCGTGTGCAACCAGCCAGCAGATGGCGGCCAGTGCAATGCGGCCAATCACTCCGACGAATCCGCCTCGAGCGCCTCCCACGTGGCCGGACCAACCACGCCGTCGGCGGGCAGCCCTTCACTGGCCTGGAATTGCTTGACTGCCTCCGCGGTCGCCGGTCCGAACGCACCATCCGCCGTCAGCCCGTAGCCACGTGTGGCAAGCAGGTTTTGCATCCGCACCACGGGAGCACCGCTGCCGCCGACGCGCAGGATCGGCATGTCCGCGATCGCGGTCCTGACACCCAGGGCGAATTTCGCCGCTGCCAGATAGGCGCGCCGTGTGTCGAGCCCGTTCAGCCCGCCATTGATGCGGCGCGTGATGGCGATGATGTCATCGGCATCCGCCAATGGGTTCAAAAGGTGCTGTTGCCAGAACGTGCAGGCGATCCGCAGTGAAATGACCGGATCGGCAGCCTGCTCCGGGTCGCCCACCAGATCGAGCTTCAGCAGGTCACCATATTGTCGATAATTCGACCGGCCGGTCAGTTGAATGAGCCCACGCCCTTTGAAGCGCGGCCCATCGCCCGGCTGGGTATTGCCCAGATCGGCGCGACCGTTATACGCGTCGCCGCTGGCATACTCCACCGTGGTGCAGAACCCGTCGGACTCGCAGCAGACCTGCGCCAGGAAATGCGCATCGCGCAGCCCCGTATTGATGGCGTAATTGCCGCATATCGCCTGGATCACCGGCCCGATCGCATTGATGATCGCGGCCTGCCCGGTCGCGCGGCTGCCGCTTTGGCGCGGAGCGATCTGACGCAGGATATCGGCACTGAGATCAACCATGGTCACTGGCTCCGCGGGTGCTGATTGTGTTCAGTGTCTCTTGATCGCGCAAGAGGATTCCCGGCAGTGACCAATCTACCGGCCGTGATCGTTGCCGGACCGACCGCAAGCGGCAAATCAGCGTTGGCGCTGGAATTGGCTCGCCGCCTCAACGGCACGATCATCAACGCCGATTCCATGCAGTTGTATCGGGAACTGCGTATCCTCACGGCGCGGCCCACCCCGGCCGAGGAAGCGCAAGTACCGCACCGTTTGTACGGCGTTCGTCCGGCGGGCGAGCCGGGCAGCGCCGCCTGGTGGCGATGCACCGCCCAGCGCGCGATGAACGCCGCCCGGGCGGAAGGACGGCGACCGATCCTGTGCGGCGGCAGTGGTCTCTATTTTTCGGCGCTGCTCCACGGGCTGGCGGAAATTCCAGACGTCGGACCGCTTGCGCGTGCCGAGGCTCGTGCCCTTCTCGCCGAACTTGGACCGGTTGGATTGCACACCCGCCTGCTGACCGCCGATCCGGTGACAGCCGTGCGTCTGCGTCCCGGTGACAGCCAACGGATCGCCCGTGCTTGGGAGGTCTGGCGCGGCACCGGCCGAGGCCTCGCAGCCTGGCAGGCGGACCAGCCAGTCGTAAGCTGTGAAACCCGGTTTGCGGCGATCCTGCTCGACCCCCCGCGTGCGGACCTGCGGGCCGCTATCGCCGCCCGCTTCGCCGGTATGATCGCCGAAGGTGCCGTCGAGGAGGTTCGCCACCTGCTGACGCTGGGCTTGGACCCCGCCTTGCCAGCGATGCGCGCCCATGGAGTGCCGGAATTGTCCGCCCATCTGCAGGGCCGCATGACGCTGGACGATGCGGCTCAGCGGGCGGTCCTGGCGACCGGACGTTATACGCGGCGGCAGGCGACCTGGTTCAGGCACCACCCTCTGGCTGACCCAGCCCGAACGCATACGATCCATGCGCGAATCGAGGGTCAGGAGCAACTTTCGGAAAGAAATACGTCGGAGATTATCAAGTTTATTCGCGAAGCAGGTTGACGCACCGCAACATACGGCTTAATCGTACGCCTCTGTAACGCGCCGCCTACATGCGACCGCAGTATTCGGGAGAGCCCAGCCAATGCCGGCCGAAGCCAGCCAGTCCGGGGCCGAAATCCTGCTCCGCGCCCTGAAAGACCAGGGGGTGGAGGTCATCTTCGGCTACCCCGGGGGCGCCGTCCTGCCGATCTATGATGCGCTGTTCAACCAGAACGCCATTCGCCACATCCTGGTCCGCCACGAGCAGGGCGCGGTACACGCCGCCGAGGGTTATGCCCGCTCGACCGGAAAGGTCGGCGTCGTGCTGGTCACCTCCGGCCCTGGCGCGACCAATGCCGTCACCGGGCTGGTCGATGCGCTGATGGACTCCATCCCGGTCGTCTGCCTTACCGGGCAGGTACCGACCCATCTGATTGGTAACGATGCTTTTCAGGAAGCCGACACCACTGGCATCACCCGTCCGGCGACCAAGCACAATTACCTGGTGAAGCGCCCCGAGGACCTGGCGCGCGTGGTGCACGAGGCATTCTACGTGGCTCGCTCCGGCCGGCCCGGTCCGGTGGTGGTTGACCTGCCGAAGGACATCCTCATCGGCAAGGCCCCGTACACCACACCGGCCGCCGAGCATCCCAGCTACCGTCCGCAGACTGAACCCGACCCGACCCAGATCGCGCGCGCCGTTGCGATGCTGAAACAGGCAAAACGGCCGGTGATTTACGCTGGCGGCGGTGTGATCAACTCGGGTCCGGCTGCATCCGAGGCGCTGCGCGCCTTCGCCCGTGCCACCGGCTTTCCCTGCACCAACACACTCATGGGGCTCGGTGCCTACCCGGCCGGCGACCCGCAGTTTCTTGGCATGCTCGGCATGCACGGCACCTACGAGGCCAACCTGGCGATGCACGGGTGCGACGTGCTGCTGGCGATCGGCGCGCGCTTCGACGATAGGGTGACGGGACGCCTGAGCGCGTTCTGCCCCGGCGCACGGAAAATCCACGCCGACATCGACCCGTCCAGCATCAACAAGAATGTGCCGGTTGACATTGCCATCGTCGGCGACGCCGGCCGGGTGTTGACTGCGCTGCTGGAGGGCTGGTCGCATGACGTGACGAAGCCGGATACGAAGGCACTGACGGAATGGTGGCGGCGCATCGACGGCTGGCGTGGAAAGCAGAGCCTGCGCTTCACACAGGACATGACCGCCGGTGCCGTCATCAAGCCGCAGCACGCGATCAGGCGCCTCTATGACCTGACGCGGACGGTGCGGAAGG
>DATDIC010000211.1:0-12223 GCA_036521275.1 Acetobacteraceae bacterium | reverse complement strand
GGGATGGCGTATCTGTACGAGCCGGGAGTGCTGCACTCGCCGCGGCGGGACGGGTCCACACGGCTGCTGCGGATCGAGGGCGTGAACATGGACAAGGTCCGGCGGCTGCCATACGAGGCGGTGGAGACGGCGGCGGCGTAGGATTGACAGCAAGCGTCGCTAAGCACGTTTCGGAGGGCTTACACCACGCCCCTATGTGTCAGATCGTTCGAGCAATTTATCGTCGCCGTCGTCCAGCCATAGCCGAGCTTTGGGTCGCCATGATAGCGAGAAAGCGGGATTTTCCGTTGCCAGCATGGAGACACAATTGGGGCAGCGGATTAGGCGGTATTTAATAGGAGACCAGGTTAGGTGTCCGAATTGACAGGTCAGCGAATTCGCAAGGCGCGAGAAAGGGAAGGACTGACGCAGGCGGCGCTGGCCGACAAGGTTGGGGTAGCACCAGCCTCAGTCTCGGTGTGGGAGGCAGGCGGCGGGGTCTCTGAGGGTAACAAAAAGACGCTCGAAAAGATTTTAGGACCGATTTTTTCTAAGAAAAGGGAAGAACTTGCGCTGATCTCCGACACAGAGGTTTCGAGTTTCGGATTGTGGCTGCGTGACCAACGCAGCCGTGCACGCTTCTCTGTGCCGGAACTCGCTGCAGTGGCGGGCGTGTCGGCTCCAGCGATTTATAATATCGAGAGCGGAAAAATAAAGAACCCTCAAGCCTCAACGAGGAACAAATTAGCCAAGGCTCTCAATCAATCCGTTCCTGACCAAGTTGTAAAGGACACCGAACAGGGACAGGCCGTCACCGGTCTCGGCAACTTGACGGACTTCGAACCACATTCGAAAAATGAATGGCCCCAATGTGCCGGCGTGTATGTCCTATATGATATCAGCGAGCGTCCAATCTATGTTGGTAAAGGAGACAAAATAGCCAAAAGGTTGAACGAACATTATGAGAAATTCTGGTTCAAAAGCCCGGTAGTCCAATATGCTTCATACATAGAGGTGAAAGATACGCAACTTCGTCATCAACTTGAGCAGGCAATGATAAAGTTCCTCAAATCAAATGCTGTCATAAATAAGCAATCGACTGAAAACTTTTCAGAAGAGTAGCTGACTAGAGCGCAATCGCTTCAAGACGACGCGGCCCGCCCTTGTGCGAGAGGGCCCAGCGAATCAACAATTTCGATGCTGGGTACCATTCCCGCGCAGGCGGAATCTGGGCGGCAATTGCTGGATTCCCGCTTGCGCGGGAAAGACGGGGAGCGTGCAGGCGGGAGGTGGAGTCAGTTCAACCGGATGCGTGGATCGGCCGCGGCGTACAACAGGTCGGCGAGAAGATTCCCCGCCAGCACCAGCAATGCGGTGAACATCAGCAACCCCATGATGACCGGGTAGTCGCGATAGCCGATCGAGTCGAGATAGAGCCGTCCCATCCCCGGCCAAGTGAAGATGGTTTCGGTCACCAGTGCGCCGCCCAGCAGGGTTGGTAGCTGCAGGCCGGCGAGCGTGATCATTGGCAGCAGCGCGTTGCGCAACGCGTGCCGCACTATCACGACGCGTCGCGGCAACCCTTTGGCCACCGCGGTGCGAACGAAATCCTGCCCGGTAACCTCCAGCATCGAGGAGCGCATATAGCGGCTCCAGATCGCGACCGTTACCAACGCAAGGACCATCGCCGGAGCGATCAGGTGGTGGAGATAGTCCCAGAATGAACCATTCCCGATGGTGAACATGCCGCCGGCCGGCAGCCAGGCGAGCTTCACGGAGAATGCGTAGATCACCACCAGGCCGAACCAGAAGGTGGGGATCGACAACGCCACCATGGCGCCGATCGTCGCCAGGTAGTCGAACAGCGAATAGCGGCGCAGTGCGCCCAGCACGCCCACCCAGGTGCCGAGCAGCACCGCGATGAGCGTGGAGGTGATCATCAACTCCAGGGTGGCGGGCACGTGCCCGCCGATAATCGTGAGCACCGGCTGGTTATCGCGGTAGGAACGGCCCCAGTCGCCGACGGCCAGGCGCCGCACCCATTCCCAGTACTGCACGGGCAACGGCCGGTCCAATCCCATCTGGTGCGCGATCCGCGCCAGGTCGGCCTGGGTCATGCCGGGCGTGAGCGAGAACTGGGCCAGCGGGCCGCCGGGCGCCATATGGATGATCGCGAAGCCGATCATCGACACGATCACCAGCAGCAGGACGTTCTGCCCCAGGCGACGCAGCAGGTAGGCGATCAGTTTCCGTCTCCGGGCAGAGTTCCGGCAGCGGAATGGTGCCGCCCGACGCTCAGGAGGCCCAGTACCACTGGCCGATGTTCCAGCAGTTCGATGACACGTACACGCTCGGCGTATAGCCGATCAGCTTGTCTTTGGTGCCCTCGATCCGCGCATACTGGAAGATCGGCAGCATCGGCAGATCATCGCGGATGATCGCTTCCATCTCCCGATAGATCGCCGCGCGCTTCTTCTGGTCCAGTGTCGAGGCTCCTTGCGCCAGCAGTTCGTCCACCTTCGGGTTGGCGTACTGCATGGTGTTCTGCCCGGCACCGCCCTTCACCGGGATGGCCTTGCTGCTGTAGTAGGTGGTTACATCCGGGTCGGGACCGGTCATTTCGTCCTGCCCCACCATGACCGAGTCATATTGGGACAGATTGTAGTAATCGCCCCAGATCACGGCGGCGGGCATGTTCTTGATTTGCATGTCCGCGCCGATGTCGCGCCAGTTCTGTTGCAGGAGTTCCTGCGCCTGCTCGCGCACATGGTTGCCGGCGGTGGTGGAATTGGAGAACGCCAGCCGCAAGCCATTCTTCTCACGGATGCCGCCCGCGCCCGGCTTCCACCCGGCAGCGTCCAATATCTGCTTCGCCTTGGCCGGATCGTACGCGTGCTTCGGCAGGTCCGGGTTGAACGCCCAGGACTCGCGTGGCAGATAGGTTTCGGTCTCGGTCGGCAGGCCGTAATAGATCGCGTCGATGATCGATTTCTTGTCCATGCCGTAATACAGCGCCTGCCGAACGGCGGGGTCCTGGAACACCGGCTTGCCCTGGTTCATGGTGATACTTTCCACGAACGCCGCCGGCCCCGGGACCACCTTGCGCCCGGGAATCTTGATCGCCTCGTTGTAGTGATCGGCGGTGATCCCCTGGATGCCGGTGTAATCCACCGCGCCGGTCTGGAACTGCGTGAACAGCACCGTCAGGTCGGGGATATAGCGGAACACCACGCGTTCCAGGTATGGGCCGGTGCCGAAGAAATGTTCGTTGGCAACCAGCGTGACGTGATCGCCGGGCATCCGCTCACTCCAGCGGAACGGGCCGGTACCGACCGGCGCATTGTTGAACGGCGCGGTATTGGGATCGGCGGCTTTCCCAAGGATGTGCGCCGGCACGATGAAGGTCCAGGACAGGATCGACGGGTAGGGCGCGAACGCCTTCTGCATATGCCAGGTGATCTCGGTCGGGCTGACCACCTTGATGTCGCCGACCAGCTCGTGCCCGGCGCGGTTCAAGGCGCGGAAATTCTTGTTGTTGATCAGATCCAAGGTGAATTTGACGTCGTCGGCCGAGAACGGCTCGCCATCGTGCCACTTCACGTCCGGGCGAAGCTTGATCCGCCAGTCCAAGCCGTCTTCGGAGATGCCGCCATTCTCCACGGTGGGTATCTCAGTGGCGAGTTGCGGAAAGAAGTTGCCCTTCTCGTCCACGCCCCAGAGCGGGCTGAACAGGTTGAAGTGGACGCCCTGGTCCACTTCGATATGCGGCATCAGCGGATTGAAGACGGTGGGTTCCTGCGACAGGCCGACAATGACCTGCCCGGTCGGCTTGCTCGGCGGCTGCGGGGTCCCCTGCCCTGCTGCCGTCGATATCCCAGAGGCCCAGGCTGCCGTGCCGCCCAATCCCAAGGCCAGCGCCTGACGGCGGGACAGGCCCCGCCCCGCGTCCGGCGACAGCCATACTTGGTCTCCCATAGCCGTTCCCCCTGCTTGCTTTGCGGGCGTTGGCGACCCGCGATCCCTCATCGCAGCGTATAGCGTGCCGGTGCCGCAGCCAATGGCCGTCAGGCCCAGTACCACTGGCCGACATTCCAGCAGTTGGACCACACGTAAACGCTGGGCGTATAGCCGATCAGCTTCGCGTTTGTGCCCTCGACGCGGGCGCCCTGGTAGATGGGCAGCGCCGGCAGGTCGTCGCGCACAACCGTTTGCAGCTCGCGATAGATCGCCGCTCGCTTGCTGCGGTCGATCGTGGTGGCGCCCTGCGTCAGCAGTTCATCGACCTTCGGGCTGACGTACTGCATGGTGTTCTGGCCGGAGCCGCCTTTCACCGGGATTGCCTTGCTGCTGTAGTAGATGGTTACATCCGGATCGGGGCCGGTCATCTCGTTCCAGCTTACCATGACCGAGTCGTATTTGGAGCGGCCGTAATAATCGCCCCAGATCACCGCGGCTGGCATGTTCCTGATCTGCATGTCCACGCCGATGTCGCGCCAGTTCTGTTGCAGAAGCTCCTGTGCCTGCTCGCGCACGTGATTGCCGGCGGTGGTGGAATTGGAGAATGCAAGCCGCAGCCCGTTCTTGTCGCGGATGCCGCCGGCGCCGGGCTTCCACCCCGCGGCGTCCAGGATCTGCTTCGCCTTGGCTGGATCGTAGTCGTGCTTGGGCAGGTCCGGGTTGAACGCCCAGGACTGGCGGGGCAAAAAGCTTTCCGTCGCGGTCGGCAGTCCGTAGTAGATGGTACTGATGATGGATTTCTTGTCCATGCCGTAATACAGCGCCTGCCGTACCGCCTGTTCCTGCAATACCGGGTGCCCCAGATTCATCGTGATACTCTCGACACTACCTGCCGGCCCAGAGAACACCTTGCGGCCGGGAATCCTGCTCGCCTGCTCGTAATGGTCGGCGGTGATTCCCTGGATCCCGGTGTAATCGATCGCACCGGTCTGGAATTGCGTGAACATCACGGTCACATCAGGGATGTAGCGGAACACCAGCCGTTCAAGATAGGGACCGGTGCCGAAGAAATGCTCATTGGCAACCAGAGTGATGTGATCGCCCGGCATACGCTCGCTCCAGCGGAACGGTCCGGTGCCGATCGGTGCGTTGTTGAATGGCGCTGTGTTGGGATCATCCGCCTTGCCAAGGATGTGCGCCGGCACGATGAAGGTCCAGGACAGGATCGATATGTAGGGCGCGAATATTTTCTGCATCCGCCAGGTGATCTCGGTCGGGCTGACCACCTTGATGTCGCCGACCAGTTCGTGCCCGTTGCGGCTCCAGGCACGGAAATTCCTGTTATTGATCAGGTCGAGCGTGAACTTCACATCATCAGCCGTGAATGGCTCACCGTCGTGCCATCGTACATCCGGGCGAAGCTTGATCCGCCAGTTCAGCCCGTCTTCGGAAATGCCGTCATTCTCGACGCTGGGCACCTCGGCGGCGAGTTGCGGGAAGAAGTTGCCCTTGTCGTCCACGCCCCAGAGCGGACTGAAGACATTGAAATGTACCCCTTGGTCCACCTCGATATGCGCCATGAGCGGATTGAACACGGTCGGTTCCTGCGACAGACCGATGATGACCTGGCCGGTCGGCCTGCTCGGCGGCCGCGGCGCCCCCTGCCCTGCCGCCCGGCGTGGTCCGGTGACCCAGGCTGCCGTGCCAGCCAATCCCAGCGCCAGCGCCTGCCGACGCGACATTGCTGGGCGTACGCGCGGCGGCAGCCACAACCGATCTTGCATCCCCGTCCCCCTTGCTTGCCTGGCGGGTGTTTGCGGCCCGCTTTCCCGGATGGCAGCGTAAGGCCAGCATTTGTTGCAGCCAATGGATAATAGCTTCGTCACCGCCGACACGATTTCCGTCAACCTGATCGCGGTGCTGGTTGCCGTCACCGAGGGCGACCCGCGCGTGCTCACCGTTGCGGATGCGAGCGCGCTGCCCTCCGGTCCGCTGGAACTCGGGCATGGGTCGCTGCAGGCGGGGCTGCGCGCCTGGGTGGAGCGCCAGACCCATCATCCGCTGGGCTATGTCGAGCAGCTTTACACGTTCGCCGACCGCGACCGCGCCGGCCTTACCGGGCAGCGCGTGATCGGGCAGCGCGTGATCTCGATCAGCTATCTTGGACTGACGCGGGAACGCCCGGCCGAGGCGGCCAGCCATCCGCGCTGGCAGAGCTGGTACGACATGTTTCCGTGGGAGGACTGGCGGGCCGGGCTGCCGCCGCTGCACGAAGCTATTGGTGTTCGACTGGCCGCCTGGGCGGCGGGTGCTTCGGGCAAGATCCGCGAAGCCCGGTGGCAGCGCGCGGCGATCACCTTCGGCCTCGACCGTGTCCCGTGGAACGAGGAACTAATCCTGCAGCGCTACGAACTGCTTTATGAGGCCGGGCTGGTGCCGGAAGCGCCGGATTGTGCCGATCCGGTTCCCGGCCGATCGATGATGTCCGACCATCGCCGGATCCTGGCCACGGGGATCGCGCGGCTGCGGGCAAAAATCAAATACCGCCCGGTGGTGTTCGAGCTCATGCCGGACAGTTTCACCCTGCTGCAATTGCAACGCTGCGTGGAAGCGATCGCCGGGCTCCGGCTGCACAAGCAGAATTTCCGTCGGCTGATCGAGCAGCAGGAATTGGTGGAGGAAACCGGCGCCAGCGCCAATTCCGGCGGTCGTCCGGCCAAGCTGTTCCGCTTCCGCCGGGAGGTGCTGGCCGAACGCGCCGTGGTGGGCACCAAGCTGCCCCTGTCACGCGCTTGACACCGCTTATGCTCAGGGCCAGTATAAGGCGAGATATACTCGAAGGGAGTATAACATGCTCGCCGACGCCCTGGACCGCACTGCTCCACTCTACGAGAAGGTCCGCCGGGTCATACCGCCGATCGAATGGCCGGTCTTCGCCGAGGATATCGACGCCATCCTGGCGCTGAAGCGCCGGCGCAACGCGGTCATCCTGGCCCACAACTATCAGACGCCGGAGATTTTCCATTGCGTGGCCGATCTTGTCGGCGACAGCCTGGCGCTGGCGCGGCAGGCCATGCGCACAGAGGCGGACGTGATCGTGCTCGCCGGGGTGCATTTCATGGCCGAGACGGCGAAGCTGATGAACCCGGGCAAGACGGTGCTGATCCCCGATCTGCGGGCCGGCTGCTCGCTGGCCGCCTCCATCACGCCGGCCGATGTGCGGCTGATGCGCGAGCGCTATCCCGGCGCGCCGGTGGTCACCTACGTGAACACATCTGCCGCGGTGAAGGCGGAATCCGATATCTGCTGCACGTCCGGCAATGCGCGGAAGGTGGTCGAATCGCTCGGCGTGCCGCGGGTGCTGATGTTGCCCGACGAATACCTGGCGCAGAACGTGGCGGCTGAAACCAATGTGGAGATCATCGCCTGGCACGGCCATTGCGAGGTGCATGAACGCTTCTCGGCGGCGGATATCAGGCAGTTGCGGCAGGGTCATCCGGGCGTGGTGGTTCTGGCCCACCCGGAATGCCCGCCGGAGGTGGTGGCCGAGGCGGATTTCTCCGGCTCCACGGCGGCGATGTCGGACTATGTGGGCCAGCGCACGCCTGCCCGCGTGGTGCTGCTGACCGAATGCTCCATGAGCGACAATCTCACGGTGCAGCACCCGGATGTGGAGTTCGTCCGCCCCTGCAACCTGTGCCCGCACATGAAGCGGATCACGCTGGCGAACATCCGCACCGCGCTGGAGGAAATGCGCCACGAGGTCACCATCGACCCGGCGGTGGCCGCGCCTGCACGCCGGGCGGTCGAGCGGATGCTGGCGCTATGACCACGCTGGCTCCGCTGCCGCTGGTGATGATCGAGCCGCTGGTGCGAGCGGCCCTGCTGGAAGACCTCGGACGGGCCGGCGATATCACCACGAGCGCGATCGTCCCGGCGGATGCGCGCGCATCGACCGCGCTGGTCGCGCGTCAGCCAGGCGTGGTGGCCGGGCTGGACTTGGCGCTGCTGGCGTTCCGGCTGATCGAGCCGGCGCTGGAAATTTCCGTCGCCCGCCCGGATGGTTCGCGGGTCGGATCGGGGGATGTCGTCGCGACAATCAGGGGGCCGGCGCGCGGCATGCTGACGGCGGAACGCACCGCGCTGAATTTCCTGTGCCATCTGAGCGGGGTTGCAACTGCAACTGCTGCGGTCGTGGAGGCGGTGCGCGGACACAAGGCGCAGATCGTGTGCACGCGCAAGACCATGCCGGGGCTGCGGGCGGTGGAAAAATACGCGCTGCGGGCGGGCGGTGGGTCGAACCATCGGTTCGGGCTGGATGACGCGGTGCTGATCAAGGACAATCATGTCGCCATCGCCGGAGGCATCCGCGAGGCGCTGGAACGCGCCCGTGCCGGCGTTGGACATCTGGTGAAGATCGAGCTGGAGGTGGATACGCTGGCCCAGCTCGACACGGCGTTGGCGTTCGGCGTGGACGCGGTGCTGTTGGACAACATGGGGCCGGACATGCTGCGCGAGGCCGTGGCAATGGTGGGCGGGCGTGCGATCACCGAGGCGTCGGGCCGCATCACACCGGCCACCGCGCCGGCCGTTGCGGCCGCGGGCGTAGACCTGATCTCGATCGGCTGGCTGACGCACAGCGTTCCGGTGCTGGATATCGGGCTAGATTACCAGGCCTGAGTTCCAGGCAACGATTTTGCGAGACGGCTCATGATACCGTCCAGGGATCGATCAGAGTGATACCGCAATCCGCAAAGCCGCCTGTGTCGCGCGTCACCACGCTTGCGCCACAGGCGCGTGCGATCGCGGCAATCATCAGGTCGAGCGTCGCTGCCGGCCGGCCGGCACGCCGGCGCGCGGCAAAAATGCCCGCGTAGGCGATCGCCGCCTCCATATCAAAAGGCAGCACGCGGCCGTCGAACTCGTCCGTGAAGATTGACGTCGCTGCCGCCTCAAGACCACGCCGGCGGCGACCGTCGGCCATGATGGCGAGCGCGGCAAAGATTTCGGCCTGAGAAATAGAGGTGGTGAACAGAAGATCTTCGGGCTGCCGGTTCATCCAACCCGCCACTTGGGGAACCGGTTGCAGGCTCATCATCGCGGAAAGAATATTGGTATCGAGTATAAACATCAGTCGAAGCTGGGCGGCTCACGACAGTTTTCGCGTGGTGGCAGTTCCAGGTCGACACCGCCGAGAGCGGCAAAGCGGGCATGAATGCGGTCATAGAGGTTGCCGAGGGAGTGCGCTGGATCCCTGGCGAGGGCTGTCTGAAGAATTTGACGGGCTTCAGCCTCCATGGAGTGCCCGTGTTGCGCGGCCCGGACCCGAAGCCGCTCTTTCACCGCACGGTCGAGATTGCGGATCGTCAGCGTGGCTGGGGGAGATTCGGTCCGTGGCATTTGTGCGTTGTACTCAATGACAGCATTGCATGCAAGGCTTTGTCCCCCCGCACGAAGAGGATTTCCTGGTTGGTGTCGTGCCGATGTCCCTGGCGGATGTCCCTGATTGACACATCCGCACCCCGCCTTTAACCCGCCGTCCCGCTTCCTTGGGAGATTCGTGTTCCATGCCAGTCCACGCCTTCGTCTTCCCAGGCCAGGGCAGCCAGTCGGTCGGCATGGGCCGGGATCTCGCCGCTGCCTTCTCGGTTGCCCGCGAATTGTTCGAAGAGGTGAACGAAACGCTGAAGGAGAACCTCTCCCGCCTGATGTTCGAGGGCCCGCTCGAAACACTCACGCTGACGGGGAATGCCCAGCCGGCGCTGATGGCCATGTCGCTCGGCGTGCTGCGGGTGATGGAAAAGGAGGGCGGGTTCACGCTGCGCCAGAAGGCGGCCGTGGTCGCCGGCCATTCGCTGGGGGAGTATAGTGCGCTCGCGGCCGCCGGCAGCTTTGCGGTGGCCGATGCGGCGCGCCTGCTGCGCCGCCGCGGCGAGGCCATGCAGCAGGCCGTGCCCGCCGGCGAGGGCGCCATGGCCGCGTTGCTCGGCATCGAGCTGGACGACGCCCAGGCGATCTGCCGGGAGGCGGAACCCGTCCCCCACAGCGACACCGGTGAACGCGAGGTGGTCGAGCCGGCCAACGACAATGGCGGCGGCCAGATCGTCATTTCCGGGCATCGCGGCGCTGTCGAGCGTGCGATCGAAATCGCCAAATCCCGCGGCGTGCGGCGCGCCATGCTGTTGCCCGTGTCGGCGCCGTTCCATTGCGCGCTGATGGCACCCGCCGCTGAAGCAATGGCCTCGGCGCTGGAGGAAACCAGGCCGCAACCGCCCATGGTTCCGCTGGTTGCCAACGTCACGGCGGCCAAAGCCACCGAGCCCGACGAAATAAGCGATCTGCTGGTCCGCCAGGTCACGGCCACGGTGCGCTGGCGCGAGAGCGTCTTGGCCATGACCGCACTCGGCGTCGACAGCTTCATCGAACTGGGTGCCGGGAAGGTGCTGAGCGGGCTGATCCGCCGCATCGCCCCCGATGCACGTGCGATCTCGGCCTCCACCCCGGCCGAGGTTGAAACCGTGCTGAAGCAGCTCTGATGTTCCGGCTGGAAGGCAAGGTCGCGCTCATCACGGGTGCCTCGGGCGGCATTGGCGCCGCCATCGCCCGTGCGCTGCATCGCCAGGGCGCTGCGGTCGTGCTGTCCGGCACGCGGCGCGAGGCGCTGGATACGCTGGCTGCCGAACTCGGCCAGGGTGCCTACGTGCATCCGGCCGACCTTGCCGATCCCGCCGCTCCCGAGTCGCTGCTTGCCGAGGCCGAAAAGGCTGCCGGCCCGCTCACGATCCTGGTCAACAATGCCGGGCTGACCCGCGACATGCTCGCGCTGCGCATGGCGGACGAGGACTGGAATGCTGTGCTGGAGGTCGATCTCGCCGCCCCCTTCCGCCTGACCCGAGCCGCCTTGCGCGGCATGCTGCGGCGACGCGCTGGACGGGTGATCAACATTTCCTCCGTGGTCGGTGTGGCCGGCAATGCCGGCCAGGCCAACTACGCCGCCGCCAAGGCCGGCTTGATCGGCATGAGCAAGGCACTGGCGCAGGAAGTCGCCTCGCGCGGAATCACGGTAAATGTCGTGGCCCCCGGATTCGTCGTCACGCCGATGACGGACCGGCTTTCGGAACAGAACAAGACGCGCGCGGTGCAGGCGATTCCGCTCGGCCGCCTCGGTCAGCCGGACGATATTGCCGCCGCCGTTGTGTATCTCGCCTCTGACGAAGCAGGCTGGGTGACCGGGGCGACGCTGCACGTGAACGGCGGGATGGTGATGGCCTGAAACCCGTCCGCGCCCGTTTGGACCTGTGGGAAAACCGTGCTAAGCGCCCCGACATACTCCGGCGTATGTTCAGCGGGAATCGGGTCCGGTCCCGGACTGTCCAGCAGGGCGCCCGGCCGGGTGGGGCAGACGAGACCAAGTCCCCGAAACAACATGAGATTCAATGGAGTGGCAGAACCCATGTCCGAGATCGCCGACCGGGTGAAAAAGATCGTTGTGGAACATCTGGGCGTTGACGAATCAAAGGTCACGCCCGAGGCGTCGTTCATCGACGACCTTGGCGCCGACAGCCTGGACACCGTCGAACTGGTGATGGCCTTCGAAGAGGCGTTCGGCGTCGAAATCCCGGAAGACGCTGCCGAGAAGATCAGCACCGTCAAGGATGCGATCGACTACATCGAAAAGCAGAAAGCCGCCTGAGCCATCAGCGAGAGGCATAACGTAATGCGGCGCGTGGTGATAACGGGCATGGGCATTGCGTGCCCGCTCGGTCTCGGTGTCGAGCATGTGTGGCGCAGGCTGATCAACGGCGACTCCGGGATTGGGGCGATCCAGGCCTTCGATACCAAGGATCTTCCCTGCAAGGTGGCCGGCGAAGTGCCGCACGGAACGAAGGCCGACGGTCGTCTCGATATCGGCGAGTGGATCCCCGTAAAGGACCAGAAGAAGATGGATCGCTTCATCCATCTCGGCCTGGTCGCCGCCACTGAAGCCGTGGAGGATTCGGGCTGGAGACCGCAAACCGACGAAGACCGCGACCGGACCGGCGTCATGATCGGGTCCGGCATTGGCGGGCTGGAGACAATCTTCGAGGCGTCGGTGCAGGTGCATCAGGGTCGCGCGCGACGGCTATCGCCATTTTTCATTCCGTCCGCGCTGGCCAACCTGGCTTCCGGCCACGTCTCCATAAAATATGGGTTCCGGGGCCCCAACCATTGCGTTGTCACGGCCTGTGCGACCGGCGTGCATGCGATCGGTGATGCGGCGCGGCTGATCGTGCTTGGTGACGCCGAC
>DATDIC010000210.1:0-2210 GCA_036521275.1 Acetobacteraceae bacterium | reverse complement strand
TTGCGGTTGTAGACGCCGACGCGGCGGATCTTGTCGGTGAAGCTTGCCGGGAAAACGTCGGAGGTGATCGCTTTCAACGGCGGCAGCTCGTGCAGCGCGGCGATCGTACGCACCCCGCCGGCCAGCCGTGCCAGGTCGCGGTGGTCGGACAGAAGGTTGAAGTCCACGCTGGGTTCCTGCTGCCAGTCGCTTGTCGTCAGGCGGACCTGGCCGGTTTCGGAGAACGTCTTGTTGACCCACAGCGTGGTGACAGCGATGCGGTCACCGATTGCATGCCACGCCGACTTGTTCGACACGGTCAGGGCCATGTCGCCCGCGGGCGCGCCGTCGAGGCCGGAGGAAAAACGCATGCCGAGATGGAGGGAGCGCTGGCTATAGGGGTTCTTGCGCGCGCCGGGCTTGAGATAGGAGGCAACCGAGATGGACGGATGGTCCATGAGCCTCTGCCCGACGCCCGGCGAAGCGGCGCGAACCGGGATGCCGACGTCGCGCAAATGGCCGAGGGGACCGATCCCGGCCCGCAACAGCATCGCCGGGGAATGGATGGCGCCGCAGCACAGGATGATTTCATTGGCGCGGAACTCACTGAGCTGCTGGCCGACTTTAGCTTTCAGACCGATGCATCTGGTGTCATCGAACAGCAGTTCACATACCTGCGTTTCGGTCAGGATGGTCAGGTTGTCGCGGTGCCTGACCGTGGGGCCCAGGTAACCTACCGCCGCCGAGACGCGCCGGTCGTACAGGTTGGACATGGTGAGCGGATAGTAGCCGTCCTCGAACACGCCGTTCTGGTCGGGGACATATTTGTAGCCGGCCAATGCGAAGGCTTCCGCGGTTGCCTTGGCGTAATCCGACCAGTTGTCGGGGAAGACGCGACGCACCGGGATGCGTCCGTCCGAGCCGTGCAATGGCCCCTCGAAATCGATGTCGCGCTCGATCTTGCGGAAATAGGGAAGCACGTCGTCCCAGCGCCAGCCGGCGGCGCCACGGCTTTCCCACTCATCGTAATCGGCCGGCGACCCGCGGTTGGCGAGCTGCCCGTTGATCGAGGATCCGCCGCCGAGCACGCGGGCTTGTTCGTAGCGGACCAGGCGGGGGCGCGGCGCGTCGGGATCGTTGTGCGGCATGGCCTCCGTCGTGACGCGCAACTGCGACCAGATGAAGCGCGGACTGCGGGCGGCATAGCCGGAGCGGCTGTCGAGAATGTCTTCCGGCACGCGGCCGTCCGGCGTGTCTTCCCCTGCCTCGCACAACAGGACCTGGTTGCGGCTGACCGCTGACAAGCGGCTGGCGAGGATCGATCCGGCGGAGCCGCCGCCGACGATGATGTAGTCGTAGATTTTCTGCATGGGTTGCGCTCGATTATTCGCCCAATCTGCTTCGGCTATCGGTTGGTTACGATCAGGCACCGCATCGGGCCGGATATCTCGCGTCTGTTGTCGGGCCGCGATTTTCCTATAGCGCCCTGTCCGTCGCGGCAAGCGCTCGCCCCATTATGGACGCCGGTTTGCGCCTTCACTACGGTCAGAGGCAAAGGAGCGGGGAGCGCATGGAGCTGGCCGAAGAACATCGCATGGTGGCCGATCTGGTCGCCAGATTCGTCGATCGCGACCTGATGCCGCTGGAGCGCGCGGTGCTGGCGCGGGAGGCGCGCGGCGAGAAATACGGGCTCACCGAGGAGGAAGAAGCGCCGCTGCTGGCGAAATGCCGCGAATTGGGGCTTTGGGCGCTGGATGTGCCGGCAGAGCTGGGCGGCGCCGACCTTCCCGCGGTGGCGCTGATGGCGATCAATGAGGAGCTGGGCCGCACCATCGTGCCGTTCACGTTCCCGCCGGACAGCCCGAACCTGCACATGCTGCTGTCGGTCGCCGATGAGCGGCAGCGGGAGCTGTACTTGAAGCCATATGCGTCCGGGGAGGCGAAGTCGGCGATTGCCATCTCCGAGCCCGGGGCTGGCGGCGATCCGGCCGGCATGATCACGCGCGCGGTGAAGGATGGTACCGAGTGGGTGATCAACGGACGCAAGATATGGGTCAGCCGCGTGCCGCAATCCGATTTCACCATCGTGATGGCGCGTACCGGTGAGGGCAAGCGCCACGAGGGGATCACCGCCTTCGTGGTGGAGCGGGGCACGCCCGGCTTCATTATCGAGCGCGAGATCCCGATGATCGGCGGGCGGCGGACCTATGAGCTGGTGTTCGAGAATCTGC